>CAJGDL010000040.1 GCA_904502075.1 uncultured Alistipes sp. | reverse complement strand
TCGAGGGTGAGCCCCAGATTGACCAGCGCACCTCGTCGAACTTCCTGCGCGTATTCATGAGCGAGACGCTGCCCGCCCAGAACCTGAAGGATTCGGAGGAGTGGCTCGCTTCGATCGAGAAGAAGTCGGGCGTGAAGAAGACCTAGTCGGGTCTGCTCTATCGCATCGAGAAGATGGGCGACACGACCGTGATGGCCAAGAACAGCCGCGACAAGGTGAAGGTTCACTACAAGGGTACGAAGCGCAACGGCAAGGTATTCGACGCTTCGCGCTACAAGGATATGCCCAAGATGCGCCAGGAGATGCTCAAGAAGCAGATGCCCGACACCTACAACCAGGACGAGCCCGCCGAGTTCCCCCTGAACCGCGTAATCAAGGGTTGGACCGAGGGTATGCAGCTCGTAGGTAAGGGTGGCAAGATCACGCTCTGGATCCACCCCAACCTGGCCTATGGTGCCCGTGGCAACCAGGCCATCCGTGGCAACGAGGCCCTCTGCTTCGAGGTGGAGCTGATCGATGTTACCCCGTTCGAGGCCCCCAAGCCCGCCACGATGCCCGAGCTGAAGGTGATCAACCCCGAGCAGGAGAAATAAGCAACACCCCTTTCCTATGGCAGGAGGCAACCTATTCGCAGGTTGCCTCCTGTTTTTTTCGCTCGGAATTCAAAATTAGAGAACCTCGCTGTTGCCCCAAACCACGCGGCACCCCCAATTTCCCTGGTTCCCCCAGCCTTTTTGAAAGGGGGGGGCTTAGGGGGAGGAATTTTTGAGGTGTCAATGCGTAAATTTTTGCTCTGTAAGATTTTTTTTCGAGCTACCTTTGTAACCCATTGAAAATCAGACCTCATTTTCGCGATCTTGTAAGATTTTTTTCGGCCGAAAATTTGGAAGCGGCTTTTTTATTGCGTAAATTTGCAAACAGAGACGGAGAATAAGACCCATTATAACCATTAAATTTGCCGCCTATGAGAACCATCCCTTTATCTTAAGGGTGCGTCCGATCGAAGCGATTGCACCACCCAACACGCATCGTCCCATGCGTGCCGACCATTCTGAGATTCTAACACAAACAAAGAACATTTATTTAACATGAATGCAAGTGATGCGGCCTACATATCAGCCTTTTATCATGAATTAGGGCATTTTTATCACTATTGTGAGCGAGGGGCATCTGTATTTAATGAAATACAACGTTTTATTAAGGAATCTTTTGCTTCATATGCGGGGGATTATTTAGGTAGAAATTATTATGCCCAATACGGTAAAACTTTCCCTGAAAATTCTTCTGATATGTATCAAGGGTGGCAAGGCTGGATGATAGAAGATGATGATTTACACATACATTACACCCCACTATTTGTAGATTTATTTGATAATTATAATCAAAACATCTCTTATTCCGATCGATGCCCTTCGGATGTAATTTCCAACTTTTCGCATGAGGCGATGTTGAGAATTGCCAGAGATTGTTATGATTGGACATCATGCAAGCAAATTTTGCAAAGTTATGTGGGTGAATTTTATACACAGTCGGAATTGAATACTAATTTGAGTGATTATAATTTCCGTTTTGGAAATTAAGAAATAAAAAATCGAGGATTATGAAAACTTTAAGATATTATTTGATGCTCGTTTGTGCAATGACCCTTATAATTGCATGCAACGATGATAAGGAGAATATTCCGAGAGATTCGCCTAACCCAGACCCTGTCAATCCGTATTTCCAATTGGCAGGATCTATTAGCGGATCCTATCTGATTCAAGGAGAATTGCTATGGGGAGATACAAAATTTGAGCTAAATGCTGAAGATCAGATTGATCTCATGCCTCCTGCAACTTATTGTGTTTTTTCTTTCCATGATCCTAAAACAACGGTACGCTATTCATGCATGCTGAGTATTGATGACAAAATGTACACATTGACGGTGCCTCCGTTTGAAGTATCTGGGGAGCTTTGGCATGTGGATTTTAACACAAAAACCACTGCAGAACTTTATGAAGGAGATAAACAGATTGCAGAGGGAACATTCTCCCTGGTTGGAAGCATGGATCTAATAGGTACACCTCCCGTATATCCAATGGATTACGATTGTAATCTGGAAATTCTGTTTGAAAGCGAATTTGAATGCTGTCAGATGAATATAACGAGATTACTTTCTAGGAATAGAGATTAACTAAAAACATAGCAATTGGGGTTGGGGTGGAGTTCAAGATGGTTATTATCATTTGCCAAATGGTACAGAATATACAGAGGATGTCAAAGTAATTTATGGTATTTACCCGAATCTATAAAATAAGATTATGAAAAAGTTATTTGCACTGTTTTTAGTTTGTGCTTCGTTCTCTTTTGTGGCTTGTGGAGATGTTGATGGCGACAAGTTTAGAACAATCGAAATCTCCTCGAGCACCGGAGCCCTATTGAATAATAGATATTGTGAATATCTCTACGGAGAGCCCTATCACAATATTTTCACAGCATCGGAACCCATCCTGCTGACCGATATCATCTACCATGAGGGGACCCCCTCTGAAGAGTTCGATCGGATCTCCATCCCCCAAAAAGAGTATGAAAATCCACCTTTTGAGGTGGAATGGGAGGGCTTTCGCCTGAAAATGCACGATACACAAACCTTTGAGATTTGGATTGATGCCGACTGCCGTCCGACGACCGAAGCTCAGTCGTCTTTCACTCTTGATCTCAGCCCTCCTCGTTTTTGGTATGATCATGAAGAGGGGATAATTTGGTGGGCGGATGATCCTATAATCATTCGCAACCCACCCGAAGAGGAGTAGTCCAACCTTAAAACAGTGAATAATCTCAATATAATGCGTGTTAAAAATTAGTGACGATGCCGGTCGGTCGGGCTCTTCGGAGTTCGGCCGATTTTTTTCTCTGCTCGGCAATAAAAAAGAGTCGCTCGGCCCCGTTGGGCCCGCAATTTTCGACCCCTTTGAAAAAATTTAGCGCCCTTTTTCGGGCCGAGCACCCTTTTTTGGTTCTTTTTTTGGGAAAACGAAGCGCAACCAACGAAGAAATTTTGTACCTTTACACCCATAACAAAACTAAAGCAAAGGACAACCATGAAAAAAATTCTTCTGTTTTTGCTCACCTGCACATTGGCTACCGCCTGTGTGAGCCGCCAAAGTGCCGACCGCATGCAATCCGACATCGACTCGCTGCGCGCCGAGGTGAAGGCCAAGGAGGCGATCATCGACGACGTCTTTGCCTCGATCGGCGAGATCACCAACAACCTCGAAGAGATTAAGACCCGCGAGGGGCTGCTCACCCTCCAAAACGGGGAGTTGCGCGACTCCACCTCCACCGGCCGCATCAACGAAGATCTGCAGGCCATCGACAACCTGCTGGCCGAGAACCGCGCCCGCATCGCCGACCTGGAGAAGAAGGCCGATCAACTGCGCCGAGCTAACCACAAAATCAAAGGGTTGGAGACCTTGATCGAGCAGCTCAACACCCAGGTTGCGGAGAAGGATGGCGAGATCGCCCAACTCAAGACCCGCATCGAGGGGCTCAACACGCAGGTGGCCGACCTCGGTCGTCAGGTGGAGACCAAAGAGGCCGAAGTGCGCACGCTGACCTCCGAGAAGGAGCAACTCACCACGGAGGTAACCCAAAAGACAACCCAACTGCACACCGCATACTACCTTATCGCCCCCGAGAAGCAGCTCCTGAGCGACCTGGTGGTCGAGAAGAAGGGCATGATCGGGCGCACGCTCGTCATCGCCGAGAAGCCCAACATGGGACTCTTCACCGAGGCCGATACCCGCCTGCTGAAGACCCTCCCGATCGGACAGAAGGAGGTTACGCTGATTACCTCTCACCCCGAAGGCTCCTACTGGCTCGTGGAGAGCGAGGAGAACAAAAAGGTGATCGAGTCGTTGGTAATCCTCGATGCCGAGCAGTTCTGGTCGCTCTCGAAGATCCTGGTTGTAAGCCACAAATAGAACCGGCCCGCCACCGGCCCCAAAAACAAAGACACCCATGAGTTTCAGAGCCCTCACACCCGAAGAGATTCAGCGACTGATCGAACGCGGCAACTACGCCGACGACTGGTCGCAGATCGAGGTTGCAGAGACATTCCGATGCGAACAACTCACCCACAGCCGCCTGTTGGGTCGGGTGCGTATTGGCCGGGAGGCATCGGTCTTCAACTCGACGGTACGCAACTACGCCATCGGAGCCCGTAGCCGCGTGGAGAGTGTTACTCGCCTGGAGTGCCGCCACCGAAGCCGATTCGGCAATGGCGTGATGGTCTCGACCATGAACGAATGCGAGGGTCGCCAGGTAAAGATCTACGACCGTCTTACGGCACAAATGGCCTACCTCTTGGCCATCTACCGCCACCGCCCGGCAATGATCGCCCGCCTCGAGGAGATGAGTGATCGCTATGCGGAGGAGCGTAGTGGCGAGATGGGCGAAGTGGGTGAGGATTGTCTGCTGAACGGGGCCCGCTTCATCCGCGAGATGCGCATCGGCAACCGCGTGGTGATCGACGGAGCCTCGGCCCTCGAGAACGGCACGCTGTGCGACGGTGTGAAGGTGGGTGTGGATGTCAAGGCCTACGACTTCATCCTGGCCGAGGGGGCCAAGATGGACAACGGAACCACCATTGAGCGTTGCTTTGCTGGCGAGAGTGTGATCCTCGACAAGGGATTCTCGGCCATGGAGTCGCTCTTCTTTGCCAACTCGCACTGCGAGAATGGCGAGGCGGCGGCCATCTTTGCCGGCCCCTACACGGTCTCACACCACAAATCCTCGCTCTTGATTGCGGGCATGTTCTCGTTCTTCAATGCCGGTAGCGGCACCAACCAGAGCAACCACCTCTTCAAGAGCGGAGCCGTACACCAATCGGTTCACCCGCGCGGCTGCAAGTTTGCCAGCAGTGCCTATGTGATGTCCCCCGCCTTGGAGGGGGCCTTCACGGTGATCTTAGGCAAGCACTCCCACCACCACGACACTTCGGTCTTCCCCTACTCCTACCTGATCGAGAAGGAGGGGCGTTCGACCCTGATGCCCGGAGCCAACCTGAAGAGTTACGGCCTGGTGCGCGACATCGAGAAGTGGCCCAAGCGCGACAAGCGCACCCGCAAGCGCGACTGCATCAACTTCGAGGAGTACAACCCCTACATCGCCCAATCGCTTCTGGCAGCCGTCGAGACCCTGAACCGCCTGCGCGAGGAGGAGCCCGACAACGAATTCTACAACTACAAACGTGTCTTCATCCAACACGCCATCTTGCTGCGTGGACTGAAACTCTACCAGAAGGCGATTATCGCCTCGGTGGGCGACATGCTCTCGCGCGGAGGGCGCAAAGAGGAGTTCCGAGGCGAGGGTCGCTGGCTCGATGTAGCCGGCCAATACATCGCCAAAAGCTATGTGGAGGAGCTCCTGGAAGAGATCGAGAGCGGAAAGATCGGGGCCCTGGAGCAGATCGACGAACGCTTCCGCCAATTCCTGGCTCACTACGACGACTACGCCCACGATTGGGCCTGTTGCGCCTTTGCCCGATTGCGCGGTCGTCTTCCGAACGAGCGCGAGATCGAGGATGCTGTAGCCGCAGGTCGCAGTGCCCATGCCGCCCTGAGACAGCTTACCGACAACGACCGCGCGAAGGATTGTTCGATGGAGATGGCCGTAAGCTACGGCTTGGATAGCGACTCGGAGGAGGAGATCCGAGCCGACTACTACCAGGTGCGCGGACTACATTAAACAGTTGATAGGTCGAATTGTCTGATACATTAAAACCATGTACAGCCAAAGCATCACACGAGAGCATCGCACCGCGTTTCTCATCGCCCTCGACCGTTCGGGGTCGATGTGCGAGATGATTGAGACACCCGACGGTCTGCGAACCAAGGCCGAAGTGGTCTGCGATATTACCAATTCGTTGCTCTTCGAACTGATCGAACGCGCCCGTCGCCACGATGGGGTACGCAACTACTACGACATTGCCGTGATCGGCTATTCGGGAGGTGGCATCGAGCCTCTGTTGGGCGATAAGTGGTTCCTGCCGGTGAGTGAATTGACCAGCCTCGAACCCACCATCACTACGCGCGTGGTGAATCGCACCACCCCCGATGGAAAACAGACCCTGCACCGCCTGCAATCTCCCGCGTGGATCACCCCGAATGCCGAGGGGGAGACCCCGATGTATGAACTCTTTTGCCAAATTCACTCCTTGGTGAAGGAGTGGTGCGCCGATCCAAGCCACCGCGAGAGCTTCCCTCCCGTGGTCTTCCACATCACCGATGGCGAGGCCTCGGATTGCTGCCGGGAGGATCTTGTGGCATTGTGCCGCGCCATCGGCGAGGAGGCAACGGCCGATGGGGCAACCCTGCTACTCAACAGCCATCTGTCGAGCAACACGCTGCAGCCCCGAATCCTCTTTCCGAATCGGATCGAGGAGCTACACGAAAATCGCTACGCGCGTGTGCTCTATGCATGTTCGAGCGAGATGCCGGCCTGCTTCGAGGAGCAGATCCGCCACCTACGCGGCGACCATGCCCCGGGCCCTTTCCGCGGCATGAGCTACAATTGTTCGATTCGGGAGTTGGTTTCGCTATTGAACATCGGTTCCATCAGCCGACCACTCCTCTAAAGAAGAAAATGAAGGTCATACCCACCATACAACAGTTCCTGGAATCGCTTGAAAATCCGAGCGAAAAACTCCTCAACGCCTTGAGGGGGGGGGATTTAGAGGGCTACCCAATAGGTGGAAGACCTCAAATTTTACGTCTGACCCACTTCGCAGAAGCCACCATCAACCACCCGAACGGCTCCATCCGCATCCTGCTGCCATTGCGTGCGGAGGTGGCTACGCAGGCTCGCCAATGCCTGGCACGGCGAACAGCAATTTGCTCACCGCACCTCGCTCCGGCAAGTTATCTCCCCGAAGCCTTTCCCTTTACCGATTCGTTGGGACATACCCACTGGGCCGACCTGATCGTGGAACACCTTCCGCAGGGACGCCCCTTGGACGAGTTACTGCTCGAAGGGGTTGCCGCGGAACGGATGGTTGCGGCCCTCAACCGGCTGCAAACCGATTTCCAAACACGTCGGATCGCCCACAACAACCTCAAGCCCGAACACCTTTGGTACACCCGAGCGGGCGAATTCTTTGCCCTTCGTGGCTGGCTAATCACCTTCGATGGGACTTCCGCGGAGGATGAGAGGTCGTTTGCTGCCCTCGAAACACGGATTTGGGCCGCCGACAGCCGGCCTCTTGCGGAGGAGTCGTCGACCGAACACCTGCTGCACGCCAGCAAGGAGTACGACGAGGTGGGTCGCATGTGCGAAGAGATGATTCGGGTCTGTAAGAAGGGACTCTACGGCTACCTCCAAAGCGATGGGCAGTGGGCAATCGAACCCCGGTTCCTTTGGGCCGAGGATTTCCGCGAGGGGCGTGCCGAGGTAAAGACCGAGAGCGGTTACGGGGTGATCGACAAAGAGGGGAACTTCCTCCTTCACCCCTGTTGCGAGCGGGTCGAGTGGGATGAGATGAGTGGCACGATTCGCGCATGGATCGAGGGCTGCGAACGCCTCTTCGACTACGATGGCGAGGAGTTGGTCGGCTGAGCCAAGACGACAAGCAAGGTGTAAGGGTGCAGGTGGACAAACAAAGCCCCCCCAACAGACCGTCGCCCAAAAGTTAAGAAAAAAAGAGAACGAAAACCATAACAAAATAGATCGAAAACCTTAAAAAAGAACTACTATGGAACAAGTAAAAGTTTTGATTATCGGTAGTGGCCCGGGTGGCTTCACCGCAGCCATTTACACCTCGCGTGCCAACCTGCAGCCCGTACTGTATGAGGGTATTCAGCCCGGCGGTCAGCTCACGACGACCACCGAGATCGAGAACTTCCCCGGTTACCCCGAGGGAACGAACGGAACGGAGATGATGGCCGACCTGAAGAAGCAGGCACAGCGTTTCGGTGCCGACATCCGCTCGGGTCAGATCACCGAGGTAGACCTCTCGAAGCGCCCCTTCCGCGTCGTGGTGGACGGTACGCACGAGATCGAGGCTCAGTCGCTGATCGTAGCCACGGGTGCCTCGGCCAAATACCTGGGCCTGCCCTCGGAGACGAAGTATCGCGGCATGGGCGTGAGCGCATGCGCCACCTGCGACGGCTTCTTCTACCGCAAGCGCGACGTAGCCGTTGTAGGCGGCGGCGACACGGCTTGTGAGGAGGCTACCTACCTCGCAACCCTCTGCAAGAAGGTCTACCTGATCGTCAGAAAACCCTTCCTGCGTGCCTCGAAGGCGATGCAGGAGCGCGTATTCAACACCCCCAACATCGAGGTACTCTTCGAGCACAACACCAAGGAGGTGCTGGGCGATGAGGAGGGCGTAACGGGTGCTCTGCTCGTTCACACCTCGGGTCAGGAGCGCGAGATCGCCATCGACGGCTTCTTCCTCGCCATCGGTCACCACCCCAACACCGAGGTATTCAAGGGCCAGCTGGAGCTGAACCCCGAGGGTTACATCGTGGTAGAGCCGGGTACGTCGAAGACCTCCGTGGAGGGCGTATTCGCCGCCGGTGACGTGAAGGATCCCCACTACCGTCAGGCCATTACCGCTGCCGGTTCGGGCTGCATCGCCGCCCTGGACTGCGAGCGTTGGCTGATGGCCAATTCGATTAAGTAGGTTGAGCTTTTCGGTAACCATACTCGGTTCCTCGTCAGCCAAACCCACGGTTGGGCGCCACCCCTCGGGGCAGGCGCTCAACCTACATGAGCAGTACTTTCTGATTGATGCCGGCGAAGGGGTGCAACAGCAACTCTTTCGCTACGGCATCAATCCGTTAAAGCTCCGAGCCGTCTTCCTCTCGCACCTCCATGGCGACCACTGCTTCGGCATCTTCCCCCTGCTCTCGACTCTGAACCTCTATGGCCGAAAAACTCCCCTTCAAATCTTTGCTCCGGCCCCCTTTGGAGCGATGCTGGAGCACCACTGTCGCTACTTCGACCCCGATTTAGGGTACGAAGTGCAGTGGGTGGAGGTAGAGACCACCGCCCACCGTCTCCTCTTCGAGAACCGCACCCTGGAGGTGTGGTCTATCCCCTTGAGACACCGTGTACCGACCGCAGGCTTCCTCTTCCGCGAAAAGGAGCCGGCACGAAATGTCGAAAAGTTTAAAATTGAGAAATACGGTCTCTCCATCGCCCAAATTACGGCAGCAAAACGAGGAGAAGACATTCTATTGGAGAGCGGTGAACTCATTAAAAACGAAGAGCTTACCTATATCCCCTATCGGGCTCGCTCCTACGCCTACCTCTCCGACACCAACTTCTCGGCCAAGGCGGCCCGACTCTGCCAAGGCGTAGACCTGATGTACCACGAGGCGACCTATGCCGCCGCCGAGCAACGCTCCGCACGCGACCGCGGTCACTCCACGACGCTCGATGCCGCCAAAGCCGCCCGGCAGGCCGAAGCCGGCAAACTTCTAATTGGCCACTTCTCCTCACGCTACAAAGAGCTGCTGCCGTTGGTTGCAGAGTGCAAAACACTCTTTGAAAATACGGAGATCGCCGAAGAGGGCAAGATCTTCACCATCCCCGAAAACCGCATCCGCCGATGATTACAAAAGCCGAAATACAGCTCGTCCGCTCACTGGCCGACAAGCGCAACCGCGACCTCGAAGGTCTCTTTGTCGCCGAGGGAGAGAAACTCATCTCCGAGATTCGTGCCTCGCACCTCCGCATTCGTCGCATCTACGCCTCCGAAGGGCTCTTCTCGGGGCCTGAAGTGACGGTCGCGACCCCCAAGGAGCTCGAACGCCTCACCCTGCTCAAGACGGCCAACAACTCCGTGGCCGTGGTTGAGATTCCGCGCCACAGTCTGCAGATCGGCGACCTGAAGGAGCAACTCACCCTTGCCCTCGATGAGGTGCAGAACCCCGGAAACCTCGGCACCATCATCCGCCTGGCCGACTGGTTCGGCATCCGCAACATCCTCTGCTCCCCCACCTCGGCCGACTGCTTCAACCCCAAGGTCGTACAGGCCACCATGGGGGCTATTCTGCGCGTCCGCGTGCACTATGTCGACCTCCCGAAAACCCTCTCCGAAGCACGCCGGGCGGGGATTCCGGTCTACGGCACCTTCCTCGAAGGGGAGAATATCTACCAAGCCCCCCTCACCCCCACAGGCATCATCCTAATGGGAAACGAAGGTCGCGGTGTGAGCCCCGAGTGCTCCGCCACCGTGAGCCACAAACTCTACATCCCCCCCTACCCCGCCGATAAACCCTCCTCCGAGTCACTCAACGTCGCCATGGCCACCGGCATCGTCTGCTCCGAGTTCCGCCGGGGTCGTAACGACCCCTCTGATTGGGGACGGTAAGTGCTTAAGGATTGGAAAGCCACACGCCCCCCGATCCGAGTTTTACCAACGCATATTCCTCCCCCCCTTCTGATTGGGGTCGGTAAGTGCTTAAGGATTGGAAAGCCACACGCCCCCCGACCCGAGTTTTACCAACGCATATTCCTCCCCCTCTGATTGGGGACGGTAGCTTATTATAGCTTCGGAAAATTTCAAGCCCTACGACCCGAGTTTTACCAACCAATGTTCCCCCTAATAACTGAAATGACCCCAAAAGTTGTTGTCTAAACTTTCGGGGTCACTTCATTATCGAATGGTTAAACATTACTCGAGCTTCTTCCAATAGCGCGAGATCGACACCGGGCCCCAGGAGCCCTTGACACGCAGGGTCTTACCATCCTCTTCGAAGGAGATGGTGCAGTTGTAGTTCTTGCCGCTGGCGGGGTTGTAGACACGACCTCCCGCCCACTCGTTCTCGGCCTCATTGTAGCGTACGCCCCATACGACAACCACCTGATCGGCACGCACCTTGCGGAGCTTCTCGTCCTTGTTCTTCAGATCGTACTTGGGGCTTCCATCGGGATTCGTGGCATTCTTGAGCCAAAAAATCTGTCCCTTGTAGGTGCCATCGGCCTCGCGCGTGAAGCGAATCTTCGACTCCTTGCCCTCCTCGGTGGCGTGGTAGACACCCACCAGACGGTCGGCCTTCGACTGGGCAAAACCGGTCTGCGCAGCCAATACCAGCACTGCAGCGACCAAAATTTTCATCATTGCTTTCATGGTTTCTCTCCGTTTATTGGTTAAAAATCGACCACAAAGATAATCAACCCACCCTAATCTACCAAATTTTCTGCATTTTCGAACATTTTATTTCTCTTTTACAAAATTCTCCTTTTTTTCGTAGAAACAAATTGTTTCAGCCAATCGGGAGCGCGAACGGATGAGACAGTAACCTTACATAGTTCACATCGGGCGGGCGGTTTTTTGCCGTCCGCCCTTGTTTTCGGCGAGGCGAAAGTGTCAAAATATCACTTTTTTAGGAAAAATCATTCTGTTTTGGAGATCGGCGGAGAGTTTTTCATCTTTTTTGCCTATCTTTGTAGGTTGAAGGGCCACCATTTGTTGCCCTTTCGATCCGAAACGACCTAATAGCATGATGGAAAACGAGCTCTTGAAAATAGGCATTACGCAAGGTGACACGAACGGTGTTGGCTGGGAGGTGATTTTGAAGACCCTGGCTGACCCGCGCATCGTGGAGCTCTGCACCCCCATAATCTACGGTTCGCCCAAGGCGGCCGGCTACTACCGCAACACGCTGCGTGAGGTGGAGAATGTCCCCCTGAACACCATCTCGGATGCGGCCCACGCCCGTGCCGGCAAGGTGAACATCGTCCCCATCGGCGAGGGTGAGATCAAGATCGAACCCGGCATCGCCACCCCTACCTCGGGCAAGGCGGCCGTGGATGCCCTGCGTCGCGCCGTGGAGGAGCTCAAGGCGGGAGAGATCGATGCCCTGGTGACGGCCCCCATCAACAAGGAGGCGGTACAGGGCGAGGATTTCCACTTCACGGGCCACACGGAGTTCCTCGCCTCGGAGTTGGAGGGAGAGCCCCTGATGATGATGTGCAGCGAACGCCTGCGCGTGGGCTTGGTGACGATTCACATTCCGGTGAGCGAGATCAGCTCGGCCCTCACCCAGGAGAAGATCGTGGAGCGACTGACGCAGCTGAGAGGGCTCTTGAAGCAGGACTTCGGCATCGTGGAGCCTCGCATCGCCGTTCTCTCGCTCAACCCCCATGCCGGTGACGGCGGCCTCTTGGGCAAAGAGGAGGAGGAGATCATCCGCCCTGCCATTGTGGAGGCCTACAAGCAGGGGGTATTGGCCTACGGCCCCTTTGCCTCGGATGGGCTCTTCGGTAGCGGCAACTACACGCGCTACGATGCCATCCTGGCGATGTATCACGACCAGGGGTTGGCCCCCTTCAAGATGCTCTCGCCCGATGGGGTGAACTTCACGGCCTGCCTCCGGGAGGTGCGCACCTCGCCCGACCACGGTGTGGCCTACGACATTGCCGGCAAGGATCAGGCCGACCCACAGTCGATGCGCTCGGCGATCTATACGGCCATTGACATTGTGCGCCATCGTCGCGCCTGGGAGGAGTGGACCGAGAATCCGCTGCCCCATGTAGAGCGCGAGCGCAAGGAGCGTGGAGAGCGTCGCGAAGAGAAAGGGGTGAAAGAGGAGGAGTAACCCAACCTTTTGAAAACAGCTCTTGGAGGTGTATTCCGTCTCGTAATTGTGGAAGCACCGAAGAGACAAAAAATAATTAACAAACTTTAACTAAAAAATGGTAAAAATTACTTTTCCCAATGGCGATGTAAAGGAGTTCGCCAAAGGAATTACGGCTTACCAGGTTGCCGAGAGCATCAGTCCTCGTTTAGCTGCTGACTGCTTGGCCGCTTCGGTAAACGGCGCAACCGTAGACATGTCTCGCGCCATTGAGGAGGATGCCTCCGTAAAATTCTTTAAGTGGGACGATCCCGAGGGCAAGCACGCCTTCTGGCACACCTCGTCGCACCTCCTGGCCGAGGCCTTGCAGAGCCTCTATCCGGGGATCAAGTTCGGTATCGGTCCCGCCATCGAGAGCGGTTTCTACTACGACGTGGATTCGCCCACGCCCATCACCGAGACCGACCTGCAGAAGATTGAAAACAAGATGATGGAGCTGGCTCGCCAGAAGGAGGAGCTCGTACGCACCGAGGTCTCGAAGGCCGAGGCGCTGAAGACCTTCACCGAGAAGCAGGACCCCTACAAGGTGGAGTTGATCTCGGATCTGGAGGATGGCACCATCTCGTTCTATACCAACGGTACCTTTACGGATCTCTGCCGTGGCCCGCACATTGCCAACACGGGCTTCATCAAGGCGATCAAACTGACTTCGGTGGCCGGTGCCTACTGGCGCGGAAACGAGAAGAACAAGATGCTGACGCGCATCTACGGTATCACGTTCCCCAAGAAGTCGATGCTCGATGAGTACCTGGTGATGATGGAGGAGGCCAAGAAGCGCGACCACCGCAAGTTGGGCAAGGAGCTCGAGCTCTTCACCTTCTCGCAGCGCGTAGGCCAGGGTCTGCCCTTGTGGTTGCCGAAAGGTGCCGCACTGCGCGACCGCCTGGAGCAGTTCCTGCGCGGCGTACAGAAGGAGTATGGCTACTTGCAGGTGATCACCCCGCACATCGGTAACAAGGATCTCTATGTAACCTCGGGCCACTATGCCAAGTATGGCAAGGACTCGTTCCAGCCCATCCACACCCCGATTGAGGGCGAGGAGTACCTCTTGAAGCCGATGAACTGCCCCC
>CAJGDL010000039.1 GCA_904502075.1 uncultured Alistipes sp. | reverse complement strand
GGAGCGCATTGCCGCCCTCTACGGAGCGGTTGGGGCGTTGGCTGTTTCGTCGGGCATGTCGGCCATCCTACTCACCATCCTCTCGCTGGCCCAAAAGGGGGAGAATATTGTCGCTTCGCCCTATCTCTATGGCGGTACCTATAACCAATTCCGCCACTCGCTCGATAAATTGGGTATTGAGGTGCGTATTGCCGAGAGCCTCGAGGCGACCGATTTCGAGAAGTTGGTTGATGCCCGCACGAAGGCGCTCTATGTGGAGTCGATGGGGAACCCCACCTGCACGGTACCCGATCTGGAGGCCTTGGCAGCGGTGGCCAAACGCAACGATGTGCCCTTTGTGGTGGACAACACCTTTGGCGCCGCGGGTTACCTCTGCAACCCCTTCGATTGGGGGGCCAATATTGTGGTAGATTCGGCCACGAAGTGGATCAACGGCCACGGAACGGCCATGGGCGGTGTGATTGTCGATGGCGGTAACTACAATTGGCGCAACGGAAAATTCCCGCAGATTGATGGCCCTTCCGAAGGGTACCATGGACTCAATTTGGCCGATAATTTCGGCGCGGCGGCCTTTGTGGCCAAGTGCCGTGTGGATGGTCTGCGCGACTTCGGATGCTGCCCCTCGCCCTTCGATGCCTACCTGATGCTGATCGGTCTGGAGACCCTGTCGTTGCGCGTAAAGCATGAGGTGGAGTCCACCTGGCGACTGGCCGAGTATTGCCGCAACCACCCCCTGGTGGAGCGGGTGAGCTTCGTGGGCTTCGACTCGCACCCGAGTTGCGAAAATGCCAAAAAGTACTACCTCTACGGCTCGTCGGCCGTCTTCGCCATCGAACTCAAGGGTACGCTGGAGAGTACGGTGCGCTTTGTTGAGCACCTGAAGTTGGCGGCCCACATGACCATGATCGGTGATTCGATTACGGTGGTGACCCACCCGGCATCGACCACCCACAAGCAGCTCTCGGACGAGGATCTGCGGGCCGCGGGCGTAACCCCCACGTTGCTGCGTATCTCGCTCGGTTTGGAGCATGTCGACGACCTGATTGCCGACTTCGACCAGGCGTTTCAAGCGTTGGGTGAATAGAGTTTAACCTTCAGCCGATGACTACACCATGGAGCCACTGATTTTTCACTCCTCGACCCCTTTTTCGTTGGAGCGTGGGGGAGTGCTTCCCTCGCTTGAGATTGCCTACCATACCTACGGGAAGATGAACCCCGAGGGGGACAACGTGGTGTGGGTATGCCATGCCTTGACAGCCAATTCGGAGGTGGCCGATTGGTGGCCCCACACGGTCGAGTCCGGGCGATTCCTGGACCCCTCGCGCCACTTTGTGGTTTGTGCCAACATCTTGGGTTCGCACTACGGAACTACGGGCCCGTTGCACACGAATCCGGCGACGGGGGAGCCTTGGTATGCCGATTTCCCGAAGCTGACCATGCACGATGTGATTCGTGCGCATCGCCTCTTGGCAGACCACCTCGGCATCCGAAAAATCAAAGTGTTGATCGGAAGTTCGGTGGGAGGTTTTCAGGCTGTGGAGTGGGCCGTTTCGGAGCCCGAATTTATCGATCGCCTGGTCTTGATCGCCACGGCGGCAAAGGCTACTCCCTGGCAGATTGCCATCGACCAGACACAGCGCATGGCCATTTTGGCCGACCAAACCTACGGTGAGAAGCGTCCCGATGCCGCCTTGGCAGGGATGGCTGCGGCGCGTGCCATCGGTCTGCTGACCTATCGCGGTCCCGAGGGCTACAACCTCACGCAGCAGGAGCTGGATTCGGCTCCCCGCTACGAAGGATTCCGGGCCTGTACCTACCAAAGTTATCAGGGTGAAAAACTCTGCCGACGTTTTGACGCCTACTCCTATATGGCGATCCTCGATACGTTCGACACCCACGATGTGGGGCGCGGGCGTGGAGGGGTGGCTGAGGCCTTAAAGTGCATTACGGCTCGCACATTGGTGGTGGGAATCACTACCGACTTGATCTTTACGCCCGAGGAGATGCGCGAACTCTCGGCCCAAATTCCCGAGAGCTCCTACCACGAAATTGCATCGCCCTTCGGCCACGACGGCTTCTTGGTCGAACACGAACAGTTGAATCAAATCCTTATGTCTTTCCTGGTATAGCGATTTCCGAGGAGGATCATACTCTTCGATAACAGCAGGGGCTGTCCGATCGTCGGACAGCCCCTGCTGGTTGATTGGCATGAGAAAGATTACTTTTTCTGCGGCGTGGCGATCGACTCGCGCATCTGCGTGTCGGCCATCACATTCTTCATCTTGTAGTAGTCCATGATCCCGAGGTTGCCGTTGCGGAAGGCTTCGGCCATGGCCAGGGGCACTTCGGCCTCGGCCAAAATCACCTTGGCGCGGGCATCTTGTGCCTTGGCCTTGTTCTCCTGCTCGAGGGCCACGGCCATGGCACGGCGCTCCTCAGCCTTGGCCTGGGCGATGTTCTTATCGGCCTCGGCCTGATCCATCTGAAGCTGTGCTCCGATGTTCTTGCCTACATCAATATCGGCGATGTCGATCGAGAGGATCTCGAAGGCCGTACCGGCATCCAAGCCTTTGTCGAGTACCACGCGCGAAATCGAGTCGGGATTTTCCAAGACGATCTTATGCGACTCGGCCGAACCGATCGACGAGACGATACCCTCGCCGACACGCGCCAGCACGGTCTCTTCACCGGCACCACCCACCAACTGCTTGATGTTGGCTCGCACCGTGACGCGAGCCTTGGCAATGAGCTGAATACCATCCTTGGCCACGGCTGCCACGGGCGGGGTGTTGATCACCTTCGGGTTTACCGACATCTGCACCGCCTCGAAGACGTCGCGACCCGCCAGATCGATGGCTGTCGCCATCTTGAAGTCGAGCATGATGTTGGCCTTTTGGGCCGATACGAGGGCGTGAACCACGCTCGTTACGTTACCTCCGGCCAGGTAGTGGGCCTCCAACTCGTTGGGGTTGAGTTTGAGTCCTGCCTTGGTCGATTCGATCATCGACGAGACGATGATCGAGGGGGGTACCTTGCGCCAACGCATCAGCACGAGTTGCAGCAGGCTGATGTGTACGCCCGACACCAGGGCCGAGAACCACATGCCCATAGGAATAAAGTAGAAGATCAGCCATAAGGCGATAAAGCCCAGGAATATCACAAGGGCCAAGAATCCCATCTCCATAATCTATGAATTTTTATTGGTTATTGAATACGTTTTACAAGAATGTGGCTGTTTTCGTAGCCGATGACCTCCACTTCACACTGCGGATCGACATAACCGCTCAAAAGTTTGGCTTCGTAGATCTTACCCTCGATCTCGACCGTGCCCATGGGCGAAAGGCGCGAGAGGGTGCGACCGCGCGTGCCGAGGGCAACCTGCTCCTCGATGGGCTCCGAGGCCGAGGAGCCCACCTCTTGCTTTAGGGCGAGTCGCTGCCAGGTATTCGAACGCAACGAGAGGATGATGGTCAGCAACATCAAGACAATCTCCGTGGCGACAAGGATCCAACCGATCGTCGGGCCAAAATTGAGGAAACCCAAGTAGATGGCCACTCCCCCGCAGATCAGCGACAAGATGCCCGAGAGCGTAACTCCGGGCAGGAGTACCAATTCGGCTACCAAAAAGAGCATGGCCAACAAAATCAAGATAATAATCGTAATCATATGTCTCGTTTTTTTCAGATTCAGTACACGGCTTCAGCCGTTTTGTTCAAAAAATATTTCTTCTCTTCTCGCCAGAAGAAGGGGCTCTATTCGTGTGTTAGTTCTCCTCTACCACCTTCACGGTCAGTGCCCCCTCTTTGAGACGGATCTTGCGAGCGAGATCTTCGGCTGTTGTCGGGTCCGGGAGTCCTCCAATGCGGAAGGTGGAACCCATGCGGCTGATTTCACGCCCGGGAGCTGCTTCGCGGATCAACTCTCGCACCTCATCAGAAAGAAGATCCGTGCCACTGATCTCGATGCGGAACGTTGTGTCGCTCTCCTCGGCCGACACCTCTTCACGCTTGCCATCCACCCAGCGCACCACCACGGGCATCTTGAACCCCTTGGCCGTAAGTTGCTCACAGCCTAAGCGCGCCTCGGTCAGGCTGGCAAAACCTCCGGTGAAGTAGATGTAGCGACCGCCCTCCTGCAAGAGGTAGAGGGGCTCTACTCCTCGGAAGATATTGGCCTGCTGACGATAGCGCGAATCCATGAGTCGGATGCGGTAGATCGTTCCCGTCTCATAGACGGTACATGCCGGAATGGTGTAGGTCGTATAACTCCCCTTTTTCGGGAATTCGATCGAGGCGTAGTCCAACAGATGGCGACGCTCGGGGCTGATGCGGGGGAGTCGGAACTCCACCGAGGCGAGGTAATCGGCCTCCTGTTGCAACGAGTCGCGTGCCGAGAAGAGTTGGCAGGCGGAGGCAACCTCCATCTCGCAGCTCACCAGGGCCCGCTTCTCGATAAAGTAGTCCACCAAGGCATCCGAGGCAAATTCCCCCTCTTCGGCATCGGCCTCGCGCTGTGCTTCGTTCAGCCGTTCGATCTGACTTTCTAACAGCAGATCGCAGTTGAGTCGATCAAGCAGGTAGGCGTAGGCGTAGCTCTTGTGGTCGAAGATCGGCTCCCATAACTCACGAAGTCGGCTATCGAGCGTGTTGTTTGCCATGAGCAACGAGTCCATTTGGTCGTAGAGAGCATCGGCTTCGCCTTGCTCGGTTGCGAGGAGGTGTTGCTGTTGCTTCTCAAGCAGCAGGGCGTAGTTCTCGGCATATTGCTCGATGCATTGTGCCGCGTCGCGCTCTTGCTCCTGCATTTGGCAAAGTAGGGCGTAGTCGGATGCGGGAAGCTCCCCACGGAAACAGGCGTTGGCCGTCAGATAACGCTTTTGGGGCTCCGCTTCGTAGTTGCGGTTTTCCTCTTTCTCTTCGTCGGGCTGTGAGGCTGTCGGTTGCTCCCAATGTTTCAGCAACCAGTCGTGTTCCAAGGTTTTGAGCCGGTTGTCCAATGTGCGCTTTTCGCTTTGCAGGGCCATGCTCTGCGATTCGAGGCTGAGAATCGTTGCCGTATGCTCATCGCGCTGTTGTGGCTCTTCGCGGAAGCGTTGGCGAGCCTCGAAGGTCGCCCCCTCCAGCGAGTCGAGTTGCCGCGAGAGCAGGTACTCCTTGTGAAGCAACGCCATGTAGGTTGAGTCGTGCTCCATGCCTGCGATGCGCGGTTTGAGCTCCTGACCGTGAAGATCGAAGAGCGAGAGGAGCAGCACTCCCGAAAGGATATGTAGCAATCTATTTCTCATGATTATCTCCACCATTTGATAAAGAATAGTTGAACCAAACCAAAGATTTCGAGACGGCCGAAGAGCATCAGCAGCGTGCCCGAAAACTTCAATACGGCGGGTTGTGCGGCAAAGTTGCTCATCGATCCCACCTCCCCGAATCCGGGGCCTACGTTGCCCAGGCAGGCCACGGCTGACGAGAAGCCCGTGAGCAGGTCGTCGCCGAACAAGGTGTTGATCAGCGTGCCCAAAAGCATCAGCATGAAGTAGGTAACGATGAAGATCATCGCCGTATGTACCACCTCGTCCTCCTGCAGCACGCCATCCATGCGGACTCGGATGATCGCATTGGGGTGTTGTTGTCGTTTCAGACGTGCCACGAGCATCTTGAAGGCCAGGATCAGACGATTCATCTTCAGACCGCCCGATGTGGAGCCCGCACAGGCGCAGACAATGGAGCCGAAGATCAGCAGGATGATCGCAAACGAGGGCCAAAGGTTCGTGTTGGCCGTGGCAAAACCCGAAGTGGTGGTCAGTGCTACGAATTGGAAGAGGGCATGGCGCAGCGAGGAGAAGAAGCCGGGATAGATCCCCGTAAACCACAGGCTCAGGGCGATCAGCAGGGCTCCGCACCCCAGGAAGGCGAAGTAGGTGCGCGTTACCTCCGAGCGCCAAATGTTGGCCTGGCTGCCGATCAGGGTGGCGTAGATCAGCCCGAAGTGGATACCACCGATGACCATCGTGCCAATCAGCACAGCCTCGATCAGGGGCGAATTGAAGTAGGCGATCGAGAGGTTTTTGGTGCCGAATCCGCAGGTGGCCGAGGCCGACATGGCGTGGGTCAGGGCATCGAACCAATTCATCCCGGCCACCTTCAGCAGCAGGGTCGAGGTGGCGGTGAGTCCCACATAGACGAAGAGCAGAATCTGTACGATACGCTGTGTGCGGTAGTGGTAGTCGTCGTGCGAAACGGCCGAGAGTTCTACATTCGAGAGCACCTTTTTCGAGCGACCCATCGAGGGCAGGATCAGCAGGGCAAACATCACCACGCCGATACCTCCGACCCAGGCCGAGGAGATGCGCCAAAACAACAATCCTCGCGGCAGGGCCTCGATGTCGGTGAGGATCGAGGAGCCGGTGGTGGTCAATCCCGAAACGCTCTCAAACCAGGCGTTGATGAGCGTGAATTCGCCACCCCACATCAGGTAGGGGAACATCCCCACGAGGCACGCCACGAGCCACGAGCCCACGACGATGCAGTAGCCCTCTTTGCTGCTGATCTGCTCCGAACGCTCCACGAAGATGGTGGGGAAGAGTCCCAGTAGGGCCGTCAGCAGGGCCGAGAGCAGCAGGGGAAAGTACGACGAATCGGGCCCCGACCACCAGGCGATGCCCGCCGAGAGGAGCATGAAGGCGGCGAAGATTAACAACACCAATCCGATGTATCGTATGACGACTTGAAAACGCATGCCTCTATCGGTTGTTTTGGGTCTGTTTCGAGAGGTTGATCATCGTCTCTACCTTCTCGTTGATCTCTTTCAATTCATCCTGAAACTCTCCCTTCGGGCGGTAGGGGATGCGGAATTGAAGCCACTCCCCGAGGGCGCGGTTGATCCTCAGAATCGGATTCACGCAGTAGAGCAACATGAAGTAGTAGAGCAGGAGCACGATGGCGATCATCACCAACAGGGAGATCAATACGGGGGTTACGGCTCGGTAGGCATTCTTGCGCAACTGCTCGGTGCGCGGAGCCAGCGAACTCTGGGCCGAGGTCATGTAGTTTTGGATGGCCGAGGTCAGGCGGTGGTAGATGCGGTCGTGCTGCTCCTGTTCGGCCAAGTAACTCTCGGCCGAGGAGAGCGAGCGTCCACTTTGCACCATGGCCACGGAGTCGGCTTGACGGATCGAGTCGGGAAGAATCACGCTCAGGGTGTCGATCTGCTCCAAAAGGCGGCGCTGCTGGGCTTCGATGGCCAAACGCTGCTCGTGGGCGCGCTGTTCGGCAAAGCGGGCCAGGAAACGGTCGGTCAGCAGACGAAGTTCTGTGGTTACGATCGAAAGCGAATCGAGCGTGCTCTTGTCGACCGCCTCTTTTTTTGCCGTTTCGAGGGTCTGCTCCAGGCGGTTCATGCCGGCACGGCAGAGCGAGTCGTATTGGGCCTCGTGGTGGAGCGTCAGGCGAGTAAAGGCGCGGCTCTGTTCGTGGGCCGCATCGAGCATCTCTCGCGAGAGTTCGATGTTGCGCTGATTGGCGGCGAGAATCTCTCCCGTATCGCGGCTCAGCATGTTGAGCTCCAGAAACGAAAGCATTCCGGAGATGAAGAGCAGACAGACGATACTGAAGAAACCGATGGTTATGCGTTTTCGAATTCCTGTCATGGGCTTTTTATTTTGCTTAAATTAAACAGGCGAAGAGGGTGTTTTTTCTCTTTTCATCGCCGTGGGTTCAAATTCGCAGCTTCCCTAAAGGGAATAGTATCCTAATTACGACATCAAAGGTAGTAAAAGCGCGTGGGTTTACCAATTTTTTGGTTGCTTTTTTGTCGCAATTCCCCCTTTGAACTCCGGATTACTCTAAAATCTCGCCGGCGAGGTCGTGCTGTTCGTCCATTTCAAGGAGTCGTACAGGAACGATCTGGTTGATGTATTGACGGCGGTAGGGGACCTTGACGCGGCGATAGTTGCCCGTAAATCCGGTCATCATTCCACCTCGCAGGGTGCTCTCGAACAAAACCTCCTGTACCTGACCTACCCCCGCACGGCAGAAGTCGCCGTGGAGTCGGCGGGAGAGCTCCTCCAGTCGCTCGACACGCTCGGTGGCCACCGAGGATTGCACCTTCTCGGGGAGATTCACGGCCGGCGTACCGGGGCGTTCGGAGAAGGGGAAGATGTGCAGGAAGGCCGGCTTGACCTGCTCCAGCAGGTGGTAGGTCTCCAGGAAGTGCTCCTCCTTCTCGCCCGGAAAGCCGACGATGACATCGATGCCGATGAAGGCATCGGGCATCAGCTCCTTGACCTTGGCGATGCGGTCGGCAAAGCGTGCCGAGGTGTAACGACGCCCCATGCTTTGGAGAATGCGGTCGGAGCCACTCTGAAGCGGAATGTGAAAATGGTGCTGGAATTTGGGCGACGAGGCGCAAAAGGCGATGATCTCGTCGGTCAGAAGGTTGGGCTCGATCGAGGAGATGCGGTAGCGTTCGATCCCCTCCACTTCGTTGAGGGCCTTCAGTAGATCGAGGAAGCTCTCGCCCGTCGTGCGGCCGAAATCTCCCGTATTGACCCCCGTGATGACGATCTCCTTCTGTCCTCCGGCGGCGATTTGGCGAGCCTCTTCCACCAGGTCGGCGATCGGCATATTGCGGCTCGAACCGCGGGCGTAGTGGATCGTGCAGTAGGCGCAGCAGTAGTCGCAGCCGTCCTGCACCTTGAGGAAGGTGCGCGTGCGGTCGCCCGAGGAGAAGGCGGCAAAGAAGCGCGTAAGCGAATCCACATCGCAGGGATAGACCTCCACGGGAGAGGTGCGCGAAAGACGAACAGTGCGCTCGTAGAGGTCGCCCTTGTCGTTGTTGCTCAAGACAATAGATACCCCCTCGATCTTGGCGATCTCTTCGGGTTTGAGTTGGGCGTAGCAACCCGTAACGGCAATGATGGCCTGTGGGTTGCGGCGGTGAATGCGGCGGATTAGGTTGCGACACTTCTTATCGGCATGCTCTGTGACGGAGCAGCTGTTGATCACGCAGATGTCGGCATCGACCTCCGAGATCACGCGCTCGAAGCCTCCCTGCTCGAACTGTCGGGCCAGGGTCGAGCTCTCCGAGAAGTTGAGTTTGCAGCCCAGGGTATGAAAACTGACTTTTCGTGCTGTCATAAAGTCTATGGTTCTTGCAATTATGGGGCAAAGATAAGAATTTTACTGAAAAAGTTGCTATCTTTGCCCCTCGCAAAGCGCATTGGAGATGGATTTTTTTAGCGATATTTTTCAATACGGCTATTTGAGCAATGCCTTGTGGGCCTCGCTTCTTTCGGGGGTGGTCTGCGGGCTGGTGGGTACTTATGTGGTTTTTCGTCGCATGGTGTTCCTGGCGGGCGGCATCACCCATGCCTCGTTCGGAGGCCTGGGCATCGCCTTCTATTTGGGGGCGAATCCCATTCTCGGAGCCACACTTTTCGCTATCTTGTCGGCTCTGGGAATTGAGTGGGCTTCGGAGCGAGGGCGCATCCGTGAGGATTCGGCCATCGGCATCATTTGGTCGGTCGGCATGGCCATCGGAGCCCTCTTCATGTCGCTGCGCCCGGGCTATACCTCGGGCGACCTGTCGAGTTACCTTTTTGGCAGCATCATCACCGTTACGACGGGTGATGTGGTGGCGTTGGCGGTGTTGGCGGGGGTGATTCTTTTGGCAGCCCTGCTTTGGCATCGTCCGGTGATCTATACCGCCTTCGATCGAGACTTTGCCCGTTCGCAAGGCGTTCCAACCCGAAGGGTGAGTTACCTGATGGCGGCGGTGATGGCTTTGGCTATCGTGCTCTCGATTCGAATCATGGGGATCGTGTTGCTTTTGTCGCTCGTTACCCTGCCGGTGGTGATTGCCAACGCGCTGACCAAGGATTACCGCCGAATCCTCCTGTTGGCCCCTCCGTTGGCGGTGGCGGGCAATGTGGCGGGGCTTGTGCTGAGCTACCATTATGAGGTGCCTCCCGGGGCAGCCACCATTTTCACCCTTACTTTGATCCTCGCGGCTGTGAAATTTGCGTTAATTTTACTATCTTTGCCGCGTAATAAAGCGAAAACGATTTGAAAACAATCCATAAACTTGTCCTGAAGTCCTACCTCGGGCCCCTGGTGATGACCTTTTTCATCATCATGTTCATCCTGTTGATGAATATCTTGTGGCGTTTTATCGACGAATTGGTCGGCAAGGGTCTCAGTATGAGTATCATCCTCGAATTGTTGGGCTATGCCCTGATTACCATGTTGCCCATGGGTCTTCCGTTGGTGATGCTCCTTGCGGCCATTATGACAATGGGTAACCTGGGCGAAAACTACGAATTGCTGGCGATGAAGTCGGCCGGCATGTCCCTTCCGAAGATCATGAAGCCGCTGACGGTTTTGGTGGGAATCATGGCGATCGGAAGTTTCTTCCTGATCAACAACCTGGTTCCCTACTCCTATCGCCAGATGTATAGCCTGCGCTACGATATCCGACAGCAGAAGCAGACTTTGGAGTTCCAGGACGGCCTCTTCTTCAATGGAATCGACGACATGTCGATCCGTGTGGGGCACCAGGATGCCGAAACAGGTTTGCTAACCGATGTGCTGATCTACGACAACCGCTCCTCGGATGGAAACATGACCACCACGATGGCCGACTCGGGCTATATCCGCCTTTCCGACGATAAGAAATACCTGCGTGTAACGCTCTACCATGGCGAGACTTACGACCAATCGCGCAACACGCAGAAGTGGTACTCGCAGAGTGCCCTGAGTCGCCATATTTTCGATGTGCAGAAGCTCAACATCCCGATGGAGGGATTCGATATGGCACGAACGGATGCCGAGCTCTACAACAACGAGCAGACGAAGAATATTGCGGAGTTGGAGACCGTAATCGGAGAGTTGGAGGAGGCGGTGAATACCTCCACGACACGCTCCTACGAGCCGCTTCTCAAGGAGCATATCTTCTCGAAAGATAATACGGTGTTGGCCCTGCCCGACAGCCTGATGTACGATAAGACGGGCTTCCGCGAGGTGGAGGCGATGGATTCGATCGCCCGACTCGATACGCGGGCGGCCGAAGAGGTGTGGGATCGTGCTCGCAACGCGGCGAAGAGTTCGCGCGGCATGTTCAACTTCGATGAGAGTGCTGCCAAGGAGTCGCTCAACCAACTCTATCGCAGCAAGGTGGAGTGGCACCGCAAGATCTCGCTCCCCATCTCGATCATGATCTTCTTCCTGATCGGTGCCCCTCTGGGAGCCATCATCCGCAAGGGTGGTCTGGGTATGCCGATCGTGATCTCGATCATCTTCTTCGTGATCTACTACATCATCTCGCTTTCGGGTGAGAAGATGGCCAAGGAGGGTACCTGGGAGGCTATCTACGGTATGTGGCTCTCGGCCTTTATTTTGGCTCCGATCGCCCTTTATCTGACCTATCAGGCGACCAATGACTCGGGCCTTTTGGATATGGATTGGTACATCGGCAAGTGGAAGGCCTTCCGCGAGCGCAGAAGAGAGAAGCGTGAGGCCAACCGCCTGGCTCAACCCGAAAAATAAGCATTGAAATGAATCCCAAAGATTTACGCATTGTCTTTATGGGTACGCCCGAATTTGCCGTACCCTCGTTAAAGGCCCTCGTTGAGGGGGGCTACCAGGTCGTGGCGGTGGTTACGACTCCCGACAAACCGGCCGGTCGAGGTCGCAAACTTCACGAGAGCGATGTGAAGATCGCGGCTCGCGAATTGGGCCTTCCGATCTTGCAACCCGAGAAGTTGCGCGATGAGGCCTTCGTGGAGGAGTTGCGGGCCCTGAAACCCGATTTGGGGATTGTGATCGCTTTCCGTATGTTGCCCGAGGTGGTGTGGGCCATGCCCCGCCTGGGTACCTTCAATCTGCACGCCTCGCTTTTGCCCCAATACCGTGGGGCGGCCCCGATCAATTGGGCCATCATCCATGGCGACACCGAGACCGGGGTAACGACCTTCCTATTGAATCACGAGATCGACAAGGGGGCCATCGTGGGGCAGTTGCGTCTGCCGATCGGCGAGCGCGATACCATCGGAACGATGTACGAGAAGTTGATGACGGCGGGCACGGGATTGGTGCTCGATACCGTGGATCGTCTGGCTGCAGGAGAGGTGAAGCCTATTGAGCAGGCACATATCGACGAAGATACGCTGCGCCCTGCCCCCAAGATCTTCAAGGAGGATTGTCGCATCGACTGGAGTTGGTCGGGGGTGCGTATCGTTAATTTTGTACGAGGCCTGTCGCCCTATCCGGCCGCTTGGACACCTATTTATAAAGAGGGGGTAGAGGAGAGTTCTGCCAAGATTCTCTTTGCTACTTTTGAGAAGGCGGATCATGGCCTGGCGTGCGGTACGGTTGAGAGCGATGGGCGCGCGACACTGAAGGTGGCTTGCTCGGATGGATGGATTTGCATCGAGGAGATTCAGATGGCTGGAAAACGCGCCATGCCCGTCAAGGAGTTGTTGCTCGGTTTGCGCGATCTCCATACCCTGAAGATGAGCCTTTAGAATTTAACACGCTTCTTTCAACGCATAATAAAAAACGGTGAACCTCGGTTCGCCGTTTTTTTATTCCTCGTGCTCGTGGTTGATTTGACGGGCACTCCTTTTCAGCCGTTCCAACCCGGCCCGGGAGAGGGGGGTGCTCCCGAAGTGGTCGAAAAACTCGCCTTCCTTCATTTGGCTCCATCTGGTGAGGTCGAACGCCAACGGATCGATCAGGGGTTGAAAGGCGGGGTGCGAGGCCAAGGGGGTGTGGCGGTTGTGAGGACAGCAACTTTGGCAGCCATCGCAGCCGAAGATCCATCCGTGGAGATCCTCGTCGGAGCCTTCGCCCCGCTCGATGGTGCGGCAGGCGATGCAACGACGGGCGTCGATCATCCGATCCTCGCCGATGGCCCCCACGGGGCAGGCCTCGATGCAGGCTCGACAACTTCCGCAGCGGCTCTCCCCGAAGGGGGTGTCGTAGTGGTCGCAGGGGGCCGAGAGGAGCAGTTCGCCCAAGTGGAAGAAGCTGCCCAGGGTGGGGGAGATGATGAGTGATTGACGACCTACCCAGCCAATGCCTGCCTCGACAGCCAACCGTTTTTCGGCCAAGGGGGCCGAGTCGGTGACGGCGCGCCCGATGAGGGTGGGGTAGTCGCCCTTGAGGGCCATGAGGGCCTCGTGGAGCATGGCCTTCAGGGTAAGGTGGTAGTCTTGGTTAAGGGCGTAGGAGGCGATCTT
The DNA here is from genome assembly GCA_904502075.1 of uncultured Alistipes sp. GTDB lineage: Bacteria > Bacteroidota > Bacteroidia > Bacteroidales > Rikenellaceae > Alistipes. The sequence continues at coordinate 1,063 of CAJGDL010000039.1, read as the reverse complement.
GGGGGCGAAGTGGGGTGGATAACCGAGCGAATGGCGGTTCTTGTAGCTTACGGCACCCACGACGACAGTTTGGCTTCCTTCGACCAAAAGGCTCGGGTTGAAACGCTTTTCGATGTTGCGCTCCAGGTAGCCGAGCGAGGCATGGCGTCCCGCGGAGACCCATTGACGGAACCTCCTCTCCTCCTGGGGAAAAGGGTGTGCGGCGACGATTCCCACCTGGTCGAACCCCGCCTTGTACATTGCCTCTTTAACTCTTTCTGCGCTTAACATGGCTAATTTTGCTCAAAAATAGTGCTTTTTACGGAAATTTTCGTACATTTGTGCCAAATTTGCGCATGAATCGGGTAATTTTATCAACGAAAACCCGTTCGGGCGATCTATAATTGATGAAGATGAAAAGTTCAAAAACTCTTTATGAGCTTCTGCACAATAGTGTGGAGCAGTTCCCCAAACGTGTGGCATTTCACATGCTTGACGGCGAGGAGGTGACCTACGAAGAGGTGGGCAAGCGTGTCGAAACGGTGCAGGAGTTGCTGGTGAGTGCCGGCCTGAAGCCCGGAGACAAGGTAGCCCTTCTGAGTAGTAGCATGCCCAACTGGGGCGTTTGCTATTTGGCTGTAACCTCGGCCGGTATGGTGGTGGTGCCTATCTTGCCCGATTTTACGGGTGAGGAGCTCGATTTGATCCTGAAGCATGCCGAGGTGAAGGCATTGCTTACCTCGGATAAACTCTTTACGAAACTCTCGAAGGAGACGGTCGATGCGATGAACATCGTGATCCGTACCAAGAGCCTCAAACCGTTGGTGCAGCATGTCAAGGAGGCCGGTGAGATGACTACCCCGAAACCGGAGGATTTGGCTGCCATTATCTATACCTCGGGAACCACCTCGAGCCCCAAGGGTGTGATGCTTTCGCATAAGGCGATTTGTTCGCAGGTCGATATCGACTTCGAGCTCTTCCCCGTGAACGAGGAGGATGTCTTCCTTTCGGTGCTCCCGTTGGCCCATACCTACGAGTGCTCGATCGGCCTTTTGTATGCTTACGCTTGCGGTTCGAAGGTTGT
>CAJGDL010000038.1 GCA_904502075.1 uncultured Alistipes sp. | reverse complement strand
TGGGTGCGTGGCAATCTTTTTATCGGAGAATCATCAAGGCGATGTTTCGCTCATGAAAAGATCCCCACGTCGGGCTAAAGCCCTCCTCGGGATGACGCATTGCGGCAAACCATTCCTCGGAACCTCGCCAAGCGTCATTGCGAGCACCTTTGGGTGCGTGGCAATCTTTTTATCGGGGAACTATCACCATCACCATTGCCATAAGTCTTTCCATCCGGGATTCAAGGATTCAATCAACTCGTCTTTTCTTTTGCGCGACCAACTTTTGATCTGTTTTTCGCGCTCAATAGCATGGCGAATATCGGTAAATTCTTCGATATATACAACTTTATGCGTCTTGTATTTTGCTGAAAATCCCCCAAAATCGTGATTTCGATGTTGACAGATTCTTTTTTGCAAATCGGAAGTAACACCGGTATACAATACCTCGTTCTTCCAATTTGTCAGCATGTATACATACGATTTCAGCATCATGTTGTAGTTGTTCTTTCCCATACCCCATCCGATCTCTCGGAATGTTTGTTTCGTCATTGCGAGCACCTTTGGGTGCGTGGCAATCTTTTTATCGGGGAATCATCAAGTCGATGTTTCGCTCATGAAAAGATCCCCACGTCGGGCATAGCCCTCCTCGGGATGACGCATTGCGGCAAACCATTCCTCGGAACCTCTCCAAGCGTCATTGCGAGCACCTTTGGGTGCGTGGCAATCGTTTTATCGGGGAATCATCAAGTCGATGTTTCGCTCATGAAAAGATCCCCACGTCGGGCTAAAGCCCTCCTCGGGATGACGCATTGCGGCAAACCATTCCTCGGAACGACGAGGCTCGGGGGGGAAGGAGATTTGTAAGAACGTAAAAGAGTGGGGTATGGGTTACCGCGGTAACCCATACCGTTACTCAATGCGATTAGCGAGCCTTGGGGTGCGAAGCGATCGTACGCATGTCGATCACCTTCAGCTCGTGGCCCTGGATCTTGTCGATCGAGTTCTCCCACTTCAGCTCCACGGGACGCTTCAGCATGGCGGGAATCTCGTGGCGCTTCGGCTGGCCGATCTTCGGAGCCGAGGTGGCACGCTTCACGCTGTTGGGCTCGCCCTCGTAGTCGTAGTAGTCGTGCAGGGTCTTGATCTGGCCGTGGTCGTAGATCACATAGGCGGTCTCACCGCGGACATCGTCCTTACCGAAGGGTACGCAGAGAACTACCCACAGCTCGTTGCTGCCCAGGGCGTTGAACAGACCGGCCGTCGTGTTGTAGGTGTGCATACCGGCCTCGCCGATTACCCACATCGTCCACAGGTCGTAGTAGAACTGGGCATCAGCCTGCGGGGTAGCCTCATAACGCTCACCCAGCGAGTTGAGCTCGAGCTCAACGCCATAGGTGGCCTTGTCGGCAGCAGCATAGCGCATATACTTCGTATCCTCGTTGGCCTGGAAGCTGAACTCCATACCCTCGGCGGTCATCTGGTATTTGATCTCCACTGCGGGATTCTCACCACCCTCACCGGCCTTGGTCGTACAGGTCGTGTACTTACCCTCGCCGAAGACACCGTTCCAGTCCTCGTAAACATAGAGCATCGTGTACTGCGTGTCGGGATTCACACCCGAGATGGTGTACTCGTCGTAGCCACCCTCGTCTGCAGCCCACATCTGGGCGGGCGAACCCGTCTCAACTTCGTTGAAGATCATGTTGATGATCTCCTCCGAGGTCATGTTGGTAGGATCTCCGAAGAACCAGGTGAAGTAGATACACGAGGTGTTCTCGAAGTCGTAGGTGGTGGCAAACTTCACGTTCGTACGGCCCTCAGCGGTCAGCACGGCGGTACCGTTCGACTGGCAAGCCGACGGATTGTCCTTCACGCGGGCCTTGATGTGGAAGGGCTCCGAGAAGCTCAAGCTCGAGCCGTTGTTGGCGGCGTTCTTGAAGAGGTAGGCGAACTGATACTCACCACCGGTCTCGTAGGAACCGTTGCCCATCAGGGCACCCTCGATCACCTGGTGCGTGCGACCCGTGTAAGCCGAACCCGTGTAGGCCTCCAAGTCCTCGCTATACTTGAAGTTGGGGTTCGAGTGGCCCCAGCCGCCGTTGTTGAGAATATCGGTAGCGGTAGTAGCGCACCAGCCCTCGTCGCTGCCCTTCTCGGCAATCGTCGAGCTGTTGTAGAGCTTGTTGAACATCGAGCGGGCGTTGGCATCGATCGTGTAGTCGTACCATACGATCGACGACGAAGTGCGGCTCTCGTCCACAGCCATCGTACCCGTACCCTCCTCTACGTTGGCGGGGATCTCCTTGAGCTGGAAGAGCTCGGCCTGGAAATCCTCGGCCGGGGTCTCGTTGCGGTCCAAACCGATAGCCGTGGCCATCCAAACTACCGAAGGATCGGCCTCGGCACCCCACGAAAGCATATACCAGTTGTTCTCACCGTCGTTGATGTCGATGGGGGCACCCAGCGTGTGGCGCATGAAGTCGCGGTACATCTTGCGACCATAGGCCATTACATAGGGCTGGAGGTCACCCTCCCACGAGTAGAAGTGGTAGAAGTACTTGCAATCGTCGTTGGCGGCCTTGTGGCTTACGCGGGCCTTCTTCCAACCGGTCTCCACCTCAATGTTTACCTCGGGGTTGCCGATCAGCTCCTCCGACGTGGTCTTCAGGTAGGCGATGGTCATCTCACCCTGCTCGAAGCCCTCGTTGTCGGTGCAACCAACCACCACGATCAGGTACTCGGCATCGGGTACCACGTCGGCCTGGTCATACTGCGTATTCATCCAGTCGAACTCGCGCTCCTCGCCACCATTCGAATCGAAGGTGTAGGCGCCGGCACCGCTGGCGTCGAATACATACGAGCGGATCTGCTCCTCGATGCGGTACCACTCTACCACATCCTCATAGTTCTCGTTGTTGCAGAGCTCCACGAAGAGCGAGTTGTAGAGACGGCACAAGGGATATACGTCCAGACGGTAGGTTACTACCTCGGCACCCGGGCGAATAACGAACTGGAAGTTCTTGTTCTGAACGCCCGTTACCTCGATCTCGCAACCTACGGTGCTCGTGGGCACAGCCTTCATCTCCGACCAGCGGATCGGGGTGGGGTTGCTGGCGCCACCCTCCATCAGGTTGGCCTTCAGCGTCACGGTGTTCGACTTCTCGAACTCCTCCTCCGTGGTGTACATCTTGGCGTAGAACTTATACTCGCCGGCGTTGTAGGTCGAGAAGGTGTTGCTGTTGAGGTTCTTATCCTCCGTTACGCAGTAGATCACAGCCTCCGAGGTTACATCCGTGCCGGCCTCATCCTTCACGGTGAAGGTGGCCACGCCGATACCATCGGCCAGGATCTCGGCAGGGCTTACCGAAAGCGTGTAGTGGAGCTCCTCCTCCGTAGCCGTCACCTTCACGGTGTTCGACTTCGTGCTCTCGTAGGTAGCGTAGAACTCATACTCACCGGCCTCGGTGGTGGTGAATACATAGGCCTCGAGAACCGTCGAGGTCGTCTGGCAGGTAATCTTTGCCTTGGCCGTTACGTCCTTGCCGTTCTTGTCCGTCAAGGTGAAGATGGCCATCGACTTACCATCTGCCGTGATGATATCCTTGTCCACGGTCAGCGTAAGTTCCTCCTCCGGACCGGGGACGGGAGGGTTCTGCGTTCCCGGCTGATCGGTGGTTGATTCCGAGCACGAAGCCATCATGCCAAAAGCAAGGATCATGGCGCTCATGCCCAACATCGAAAGAATTTTTTTCATTTGGTTTTGAATATTAAGTTAGTAAATAAGGAAATGTTCTCGTTTGTTTTACTCACTCACTACATCGTAGGCGGCCGAACCTCCGGCAGCCTCGCAGACGGCTACGTTGGCCACAAAACCCGTGGCGTTGTCGATCAACACGGCGCAGAAGGTGCACTGCTCGGCCTCGTAGTCGTTGCTGATGGTGAAGTCGTAGCTCTTCGTTGCCTCGATGCCGGCGGTAAGCTCACCCAGACTGTCGCCCTTGTAGGAGGTCGAGAGCATCTCACGCATCACATGGTTGTGGATGTAGTCCTCGCGGGTCTGCGAGCCGTGTTTCTGTGCGCTAACGATGCCGTCCTCGAGCAGATAGAGGGCTACGCGGTAGTTGCCCGTCACATTCGACAGGGCCTTCACCGTCACCGAACCCGAGCGGTTCGAGGCGTTGTAGTTGGTCGTCAGGGCCAAACCGCAATCGCTCTCCTTCGAGGCCGAGCGCAGGTAGCGGTTCAGGGCCGACCACTCGCTGGTCAGCGTACCTCCGATCTCCAGGTTCATCACATAGCTCGGATAGGCGTTGAGTTTGAAATCATTGAAGATGGTGTTGGTCAGCGGCGTTGCCATCGGGTCGCCACCACCCGTGCTATCGTGCAGAGCAATGACATGGATGGTCTCCTCGCCCTTGTTCGACTCGATGATCATCTTCAAGGTGTTCAGTCCGTCGGGGCAGTTCGAGCACCAAGCACCGGTGAACTCCATCACGCAGTGGTGGCGTACAAACTTATCGCCATCGGGCGTGGGGGTAGGAGCGGGACCGGGACCCGGCGTGGGGGTCTCGCCCTCGTAGAGGTAGTCTGCGGACTCACCCAGCTTACACTCGTTGCAGTTGGTGGTAGCCCATGTCAAGCCGCCGTCCGAGGAGATGTTGGCCAGGACAATGACACGCATGTTCTCGGGATTCCAGTTGCTGTTGAGGTTGATCGTGCGCTCCTGCGTAAACTCCACACCGGCCTCCAGGGGCTGGCCGTTGTTGAGGCGCGTACCGAAGATGTTGCCCGAATCCACATGGCGTACCACATTGTTGTGGTAGTAGTCGCCATTGGCTCCAAGCTGGAACTCCTTGATTTGATCCTCCACCAGGATGATCTCATAACGATAGATCGAGGAGATGGTCGAGGTAACCTTGGCCTTCACCTGAAGCGTCGAGCCATTCAGTGTGCTCTCGATGGCAACACCGCAGATGGCGGGGTTGTTGTTGAGCTCGTTCTGCATCGCGCGTTCGATGCTCGTCTTCGAGGCCATGCTCTCACTCTCCTTGCGCAGGTTGAGGAAGAAGCGCGGCAGGCCGCTCACACCGAAGTTGGTGAGGAAGGTCTGGGTGATGGGGTGGCTCATCGGATCGGAGTAGCTGCCGAAATCCATGTGGTAGGAGCCTACGGCCATACGCTGGGGATCGGCCTCCTTGATTTGGCTCAATGCAACGCTGAGCGTGGGGCAGTTCTGGCATCCCACCGAGGTAAACTGCATGCCGTAGAGCTTCTTATAGTAGTTGACACCCGTCGACTGGGTCGGCGTGGCCACCACCTGCACCTCGTTCGAGAACTTCTCGCCGTTGTAGTAGTAGCGAGCCTTGAAGGTGTAGGTGCCGGGCTTCGTGGTCGAGAAGGCGTTGGCGGCGGCCGCCATCTGCTCCTCCACACCATCCAGGGTGCGGATCAGGTACATGGTTTTAGCCATGCTCACATCCTTGTTGCCCTCCTCGGTGCCGAAGAGAACTTTGAAGGTTACCTTCTGGGCGCCATCGGCCTCGATCGAGGTCTTGTCGGCCGAGAGGCGGAGCTCACCCACCGGAATGATCTCCTCCACGGGCGGGTTGGGGGTATTCGGCTTTTCGGGCTGAATGGTTGCAGGATCCAAATAACCGTGGCATCCGACACCGAAGCTCATGGCCACAGCGGCTACCCAGCCACCCATTTTACGCATTATATTGTTCATACCTTTCGATTCTTATGTAGTTGATCTTTGGATACTTGTAAAGGTTTTTCGGAGAGAGATTACTCGTTCAGCAGATAATCCACGCTGCCACCCAGAGGGCAGTGCGTCAGGTTGTCGATGATGTTCTCTCTGTTGGCCGTCTTCGAGAGGGCATAGACCAAAATGCGAACATCCTCTGCGGCAAAGACCGATGCGGGGAAGTTCTCGATCGTCCACTCCTTCTCCACCTCCTGGTCGGCCGTGGCCGTAAACTTCGTCTGGTTGCTCATAGCGACCAAGTTCGAGCTGTGGCCGAAGACGATGTCATTGTAGACACCGCTCTCGATCGTACCTCCGTCGTAGGGCTGGTTGTCCACCAAGAGGATGTAGCCCATGTCGTACTCACCGCCTGTCGACGAAGTCATCGCTGCACGAATCTTCAGGGTTGTGCCCTGCAGCTCGGTTGAACGAATGGCCACACCGCAGGTGGCGGGGTACTTGGTCAGGAAGTCACGGATCTTGGTCTCGATGTTCGAGCTACCGCCCGACGAGCCCTCCTGTGTGGTAATGGCGTCGTAGATCAGGAAGGGATAGCCCGAACCACCATACATGTTCAACAGCGTTTGTCCCAATTCGTTGGAGTAGGAGGCAAAGGGGTCGTAGTAGCTACCGCTGGCGTGGGCTGCCACGATCGTCATGTGGTCAGACCAGGGCTTGCTCACATTCTCCAAGTAGTTGGCCATCACGGCGCAGGGGCCGCACCAGGTACCCGTACACTTGATCAGAGCCACCTGCTGGAAGTAACGCTCATACTTCTGGCGGTTCTGTACCGTGATGGTTACCGTGTTTTGACTCTCCTTGCCCATATAGGTGGCCTTGAAGGTGTAGACACCATTCTGGGGCATCGAGAAACTTCTCGATCGACGAGGCAGGTTCTCGTTCGTCTCTACATTCTTGAAGTAGATGTAGCTCAACTCGTTGGCATCGTCCACGAGGTTTTTGCCGTTCTCGTCCTTCAGGATGAAGGTGGCCATGTCGATGCCGTCTGCCTCAATGGTTGTTTTGTCCACCGAGAGGGTATAGCCACCCGTGTTCGGATCCGGAGTCGGGTCCGGGGTAGGGTTTTCCGGAGTCGGATTCTCCGGGGTCTCCGGTTGCTCGGGGGTCAGGAAGTAAGGATCTCCCAGGCGGCAGGCAGCCAGCGAGAGGACGAAGAGGGCAACGGTAAGATATTTCAAAGTCTTCTTCATGGTTCTTCTTATATATTAAATAGGTATCCGTCCAAATTAGAAGGCAATCGTGATAGCGAGGTTACCACCCGTGTAGGCGGGCATCGTGCGGCATACACCACCCGAGCAGACGTAACCGGCCTTGTTGCGACCGTAGCTCAGGGCGATGCGCGTACGCGACTTCGTGTAGCTTACACCGGCATTGTAGTAGTGGGTCTTCGTGTCTCCGTGGTTGTACATATCGCTTCCGTAGATGCTCCAGTGGGGGGCAAAGTTCACCTCCAGGAGGGCAGCCATCCAGTCCTTCTGATCCTCGTAGGTGGTCAGATACTGCAACTCCAGACGGGTCGAGAAGTCGGGAGTCCACTTGTAAGTCAGGTCGGCTACGAAGATGTTGGCCAGGTGCGTGGTCTTGTTCTCACCGTAGGAGGGGTTGTACTCCTGATAAGCCCACAAGAGGTACATCTTGAACTTGCGCGAGAACTGCTTCTCGAGGTCTACGTTGATGTTGCGGTAGAGCATGTTGCCGCTCTTGGCCGTATTCTCCTCATGCAGGGTGTAGTAGGTCGAGAAGTTGGCGTGAATCTTCATGCCGCGCTTGCCACCGAGGGCCGAGCCGCGCTTGAAGTTGTAATAGATGTCTGCCTGTCCACCAATCTCACCACTATTCATGATCTTGGCATCACCCAACTGGGGCGAATAGGGGTGCAGGTTCATGAGCAGGTAGGTGTATTGAGCCGACATCGCGGGGATGTAGTTCAGTAGGTTCGAGGTCGAGGTGTTGTCCTGCAGAATGGGCGAGTTCATCCACTCCAGACGACGACCTGCGAGGTTGATACCCAAGCCGTGGCCGTTGTAGCTGAGCTCCAGGAGCTGGGCATTGCCATATTTGCGCAAGTAGGAGCGCATATCGTCGTTCTGACCGAAGCGGGGGTTGAGGTAGTGCTTCTCACCGCCATCCACCACCTCGCCCTTGAGCGAGAATCCCTTGTAGCCGAAGTGCAGACGACCCGAATAGCCGTTCGAGTAGGGCTTCGCACCGATCTCCTCGAGGTCGGCATTGAGCTTCTCGTAGCGGTTCAGATACGAACCCTCGATCGAGAGGGTGGTGTTCTGCCACTTCAGGAGGTTCGAGAGCGAGAACTGCAGGTCGATACCGCGCACCTGCGTGTCGCTGAACTCCATGCCGAAGCGGGGCATACCCCAAATGGCCTTCACACCCACGATGTCCTCGTAGTTGTAGGTGAAGCGGGCACCCATCAGGGCGTTGTTCATGCCCAGCGTGCGATCCTCCCAACTGCGGAACAGCAGACCGCTACCGAACTGGTCGTAGAAGGTACCGGCCGTGACGCTGAACTGCTCATCGACCCAACGCACATAGTAGTTGGTCATCTTGGCCCCCTCCAACTCGCTGGGGTAGCCCAGCAGGACGGGAAGGTAGGCTTCGAGCTGAACTCCGGCCGAGAATTTGCCGTTGTAGTAGTCCAACTTCAAGTAGTTGTTCGATCCGATGTGGTCATCGGGAGCGATGGCGTTGCTCTTTTCGTCATCTAAGTAGTAGATCGAGTTGGTCTCGAAACTTCCCGTGAGGTAGCCACGCGAAGGCTTCTGGCCCTCGTCTGCAAAGGCGGCACCGCAAAGCCCGATGCCCAAGGCGAGAAGAAACAGTCTCTTCATGTTGATTGGTATTACTCGTTTTTATGACTTATTGCAACTTGCGAATCGTGCGGATCAACTCCTCCTCCGAACCCGGGGTGTAGCCCGTGTGCGAGTAGACGATGCGTCCGTTCTTGTCCACCACGAATACCTGCGGCGTTACCGTGACATTCATGGCGCGCATGAAGTCCTGGTTCTTGTCGTAGAGCACCGTGAAATCGCTCCAGCCGTGGCCCTCGGCCAGGGTGCGGGCCTGCGATACGAAGCGGCTGTCGTCGGTCGAAACGGCCACTACGCGGAAATTGGCCTCCTCCAGCCAGTCGGGCATGGCATCGTTGATGGCATCCAACTCTTTGATGCAGGGTTTGCAGGTCGTGGCCCAAAACGAGATGATCATCGGGGTCTTGCCGTCGATCAACTTGGCCGTAATGAAGGGCTCGCCTTTGGCGTTTTCAACTTTCACGGCAGGGATCTGAGCCATAGCCATCGAGGTGACAAAGAGCAATGCAATGCTCAAGAGGATTTTTTTCATTTTTTGTAGTTATTAGGTTAAAAATCAGTTGTTTTCTGTTTGCTTCAATCTGTTAAACAGCAGATTGGTATAATGCCAAAAGCGGTGATTTTTCGCACTTAATTGGTCGAAATCACCGATTTTTTAGGGTGTTTTGGATGTTTTATCCGCATATCCAAGAGCAAAAATACAAAAAAAATGGTTACGACCACTCACTTTTGAGTATTTTTTTACCCTACGGGTAATAAATTACGGGCAGGGGTCTTTGGAAGACACTCTGCCCGGGAATTTTTTTTGAGGAGGGTGGTTGGCTTTTCGGGTAGGTCAGGAGCCTCTTATCGACTTGGAAAACTGCCTCTCCATTGTGCCGTATTGCCACACCCATCGGTGATGCGCAAGACGATGGAGGGATTCTCTCCGAGGGGGTGATATTTGCCCGGTTCGAGGGTGGCGATTCCTTGGATGGGGTGGTACTCCACGGGGATCCACTCTCCATTTACAAGGGCTGTCAATGAGTGGATGCCAGAGAAGTTGTCGCCGACTTTGAAACGCAGGCGCGACTTCTCGCCGAGGGCCTCTTCTGTGCGGAATTGTGGGGTGATGCGTGGGGCGATCGTGTCGGCCGCCACGAAGATCTCGCCAAAGGAGGAGAGCGAGCCGCTTACCCGACCGTGTTGCCATTTGCCTCCCAGGGCGTAGAGTTGCCCTTTTCGATTGCGTGAGGCGAGTGTGGCGTGGGGCTGCAACTCCTTGGGCACGAAGCATTTGATGCTGATCTGCATGGGTTTGTGTAACGGGATAGAGCCGTCGGCAACCCGATAGACCGGCGAAAGCACCACCACGGAGGTGTCGCGACGCAGGGGCTTTGTGCTCCGCGATTGGCGGTAGAGGATCGACTCGTAGAGGGCTTCGGCAGGGATGGTAACCTGCAGGTTGTCCTCCTCGTGTCGGAAGGTTTCGAGGCGATTTACAACCCGCGAAAGGGTGTCGGTTTTGGCGCGGAAGAGGCGCTCGTCGGCCTTGCCGATCACCGAAACGGAGAGTTGCGAGAGGTTGCCGCTGTCATCTTCGGCTACGATCTTCAACGAGGCGCGTTGCGAGGCTCCGAGCGAGACGATGCCCCGATTTTTCAGTGTAGCATAGAGCTCCGGACGATTGCCCTCGAGGCAACACATGCGCAGCACCTCGTTGCGCGAGGTGTTCTGCAAGGGGTAGTAGCTCACGGCGTTGCAGTAGCGTGTTTGGTCGAATCGGAAGCCCTCCATGCGGTACTCGAAGTAGCAGACATCGTTCCAAAATCCGCGCAAGCGATAGATACCGAAAGTGTTCGAAACATCGTCTTTTCGGTCGCTGCCCTCGAAGATGAAGTATCCGTTTCGACCTACCTCTATCGGCTCGCTTTGTTTGAGCTTATAGTTTTTATCATCAACCTTTTCCACCTCGTAAGTGCGCGGTGTGGAGTGGATGGGTACCCCTCGCAGGGTATCCACCTCCACATAGTGGATGCGGAAAATGTAGGGGGCGATTTGGTCTTTTGGTAGAATAACTTTTGCGGCAATGGGGTTGAGCGTACGCCCTGTTTTCAGGTCGCGAATCTCGTAATGCAGGTGGGGGCCGTAGGAGCCTCCGCTGTTGCCCGAGCGGCCGATCTCCTCCCCTTGGCGTACGCGGAAGAGGGTCGAGTCGCAGTAGATGTCGGCCCGATTTTTCTTCTGACGCAAGCGGTGCTCTTTGAGGTAGGCCTCGATCTCGGGGGTGAAGCGTTGCAGGTGGGCGTAGACGGTCATTGTGCCGTTGGGATGGGTGAGGTAGAGGGCGCGCCCATAGCCTCCCGAGGAGCAGAAGATGCGGCTCACATAGCCATCGGCCGCGGCTACGACGGGTTTACCCTCTGCGCCGTCCGTCTTGAAATCGACTCCCGAGTGGAAGTGGTTCGAACGCATCTCGCCGAAGTTGGCCGAGTAGTAGCCCGCCACATTTTTCAGCGGATAGCAGAACTCCTCGGGGTTGAGTTTCTGGGCCGGAGCGATTTGGGTGGAGGCCGAAACAGCGAGGAGTAGCACAAACGAACGGATCGAGCGGCTTAAGGAAAAAAGGTGTCGCATTCCTGATTTTGTTTTTTGAGGTATTGGTCGACGGCCTGGCTCACGGTGTCGAAATCGAACCCCCGAGAGAGGCCGTAACGCATTAGTTTTGTGCGTAATTCGTAGGCACTTTCAGCCTTTGTGGAGCGTGCTTTTCGGGCGATTTGCTCTGCGATCCGGTGGCTGTTATCCGCGGGATCGATGGCCGAGAGAGCCTCGTCGATTAGTGCGCGGTCAATCTCTTTGCGAGCCAGGGCAGATCGAATTTTATAGGAGCCCCAACCGCTCAGATGGCACTTCTCGCGCACGAAGGCCGAGGCGTAGCGCGAGTCGTCGATAAAGCGTTCGCTCGTCAGGCGTTGGAGCACCTGCTCGGCATCGGTGGGGGAGAGGCCCCAACCGCGCATCAGGCGTCGGGCATCGCCCGACGACTTTTCGGCCCGCGCGCAGAGTCGCATCAGCGAGTGGAGGGCCTGCTCGGGGGTCTTGGTACGTTTGGGCTTTATCGTCGACTCCATACCATACGTTTTTTGTCGAACAGATCACAAATTACTTCCACATCTCCGAAGCCCTCCTCTTTGAGCATTTCGGCCGTTTGGTCGGCGAAATTTTCGTGTACCTCAAACCAAAGCGACCCGTTCGGGCTCAGCAGGTTGAGGGCCGATCGGCCGATGGCGCGATAGAAGAGTAGCGGCTCTTTGTCGGGGACAAAAAGTGCCTCGTGGGGCTCGAAGTCGAGTACGTTTTTGCGCATGAGTTGCTCCTCGCTTCGGGGGATGTAGGGTGGGTTCGAGACAATCACATCGAAGGGCCCCTCGACCCACGCCTCGAGCGACAGGGCATCGCCCTTTCGGAGGTCGATTTCGGCCGCCAAATGTAGGCAGTTTTCGCGGGCGATTTCGAGTGCCTCCTCCGAGCGGTCGAGGGCCGTGATTTGGGCCTCGGGAAGCCCCTTTTTCAGGGCAATGGCGATGCATCCACTCCCCGTGCCGACATCCAAAATTCGGTGGGCCGAAGGGTGTTTTTTTAGGATCTTGTCGACCAACTCTTCGGTCTCGGGGCGGGGGATAAGACACCCTTCGCGCACCCGAAAATCGAGGCCGTAGAACTCGGTGTGTCCCACGATATATTGCAGGGGGCGGCCACTTGCAAGCTCTTGTGCAAGTTGTTCGAAATCAGGGATTTCAATTGTTGCATCCGGGTCGGCCAAAAGGGCGGCTTCGCTGATCTCGCAACGCTCGGCCAGGAGCCTGCGCACCAGCGTGGCAGCCTCGTGCTCCTCGTAGAGCGATCGGATCTCCGAGACCAAAAGTCGGATGGCTTCGCGGCGGGTACAGATCATGGGGTGGGGTGGGTTATCGAAGGGTGAATTCGGCCAGGGCGATGGCTACGGTTGCCTCCACGACCACAGCCCCACGGAGGGCGATGCAGGCATCGTGTCGGCCCCGGATCGTGAGGGGCTCCATGCGGTCGGAGGCGGCGTTGTAGGTCATCTGCTCGCGAGCGATCGAGGCGGTGGGTTTGAAGGCTGTGCGCACGATGAGCGGATTGCCGTTCGTCAGGCCGCCAACCACCCCTCCCGCGTGGTTTGTCGAGGTCTTTCCCGACGAATTCAAAATGGGGTCGTTGTGCTCCGAGCCGCGCATGCGGGCGGCCTCGAAGCCGCTGCCGAACTCTACCCCCTTGATGCCGGGGATCGAGAAGAGCAGGTGGGCGATCAGACTCTCTGCCGAGTCGAAGAAAGGATCTCCAAGACCGATGGGAAGCCCTTCAACGCGGCATTCCACGACCCCTCCCACCGAGTCGCCTGCCGCAGTAGCCGCCTGGAGTAACTCCTGGAAACGCGTCGGATCCTCTTCTCGCCCGATTGAACGTAGGGCGGTGGAGAATCGAAGGTTGGGGAGGAGTTGTTTAGCCACCACACCTGCAGCCACCAGGGCTATGGTGAGCCGTCCCGAGAAGTGGCCTCCGCCACGCGGGTCATTCATTCCGTGGTACTTTTCATGCGCCACGAAGTCGGCATGCGAGGGGCGAAAGTGGGATTGGAAGGGGGTGTAGTCCTCACTTCGGATGTTTTGATTGGCGAACCAAAGGGTCAGGGGTGCTCCGGTCGTGTGGCCGTTGTAGAGACCCGAAAGAAATTGGGGGATATCCTCCTCCATACGAGGGGTTGCACCCGGCTGTGATCCTCCTCTACGGCGAGCTATGTCGGCCTCGAAGAGGGATTCGTCGAGGGGGATGCCGGCCGGAATGCCGTCGATCGTAAGACCGATGCCCGCGCCGTGCGATTCGCCGAAAAGCGAGATTCTAAATCGGTTTCCAAAGCTGTTCATAGGCTATCGTGAGGTGAGCGTTTCGAGGTCTTCAAAGAAGGTGGGGTAGCTCTTGGCTACACATTCGGCCCCCTCGATAGTGATGGGGCCCTCCGAGCGCAGGGCCATGAGCGTGAGGGCCATGGCAATGCGGTGGTCGCCGTGTGCCGAGCAGTGGCCACCGAGGATCTTTCCGCCCCGAATACGCATGAGGTTTTCTGTAGAGAGATCTACCTCGATCCCCAATTTCGAAAACTCCTCCTGGAGGACTTCGGCGCGATTCGACTCCTTGTGCTCCAGGCGCGAGGTACCCCAAATCTCCGACCACCCCTCGCACGAGGCGGCCAAGGCGGCCAATACGGGGAAGAGGTCGGGGGCGTGTGTGGCGTCGAATTGGAAGGCCTTTAAGGGGCGGTGGGCCACCGTCAGGGACTCCTCTTCGCAGGTGATCGAGGCTCCGGCGCGCTCCAAGGCGCGACTGACGAGCGTGTCGGCCTGTCGCGAAAGGGGCGAAATGTTCTCGATGCGAACCTCCCCAGCGAGGGCTCCGCCCACCAACCAGGCGGCAGCCGAACTCCAGTCGCCCTCGATCTCGAAATCGGTGGGGCGGTATCCCTCCCCTTGGGGAATGAAGAATTCGGTGTAGTCGTCGTTGTGGTCGATCTCGCGTCCGAAGCGACGGATCACATCCACCGTCATGTCGATATAGGGGGTCGATACGGGGTTTTGAACGTGCAGGGTCATCTCCTCGGGGCGCGATGCCAGAGCGATCAGCAGGCCGGTGATGAATTGCGAGGAGATACTGCCGTCGACCGTTACCTCATTGCCGTGCATGGGCCCCTCG
>CAJGDL010000037.1 GCA_904502075.1 uncultured Alistipes sp. | reverse complement strand
GGGGTTAACCTCTCAGTCCCCCTATGTATCGTCGCCTTGGTGAGCCGTTACCTCACCAACTAGCTAATACAACGCATGCCCATCTCAAACCACCGGAGTTTTCAACCTCGGAGGATGCCCTCCAAGATGTTATGGGGAATTAGTACCAATTTCTCAGTGTTATGCCCCTGTTTGAGGTAGGTTGCATACGCGTTACGCACCCGTGCGCCGGTCGCCGGCAAATGTATTGCTACATCCCCGCTGCCCCTCGACTTGCATGTGTTAAGCCTGCCGCTAGCGTTCATCCTGAGCCAGGATCAAACTCTCCATTGTAAAAAAATTTAAATGTTTCGTTAGAGTCCTGACTACTTATCTTTCCAAAGGAAATGACAGATAAATACTACATTTCTTTTCTCTCAAAATAACCAGTAATTCAAAGAACTTCGTTTTGAAAACCTGTTTCACTTTTGGGGTGAAACGGGACTGCAAAGATAAAACCTTTTTTTTAATCTTGCAAATTTTTCAGAACTTTTTTGCAAACTTTTTTTCAACCGTTCTTTTCAGACCTCCTTGAGTCGCTACCCTTTTTAGTAGCACCCCGTTTATCAGGAGGGGTTGTTTTCGTGATTGCGGGTGCAAAGGTAGCGACTTTTTCTTTACCTCCAAATATTTTTAGATCTTTTTTTCAAAAAATTTACAATTTTCCCCTCTTTTTGGGCAAAATAGGGGGTATACCTATATTATATAATATTAGGGGAGTGATTTTTGTCCTTCAGAGCATCGAGAAGGGGGTATTCGAACTAAAATACAAAATTCAGAATTCAAAATCAGGGACATGGTCGAAAGTCTTCACCCCAGACAACTGATCCCATCCCCCTAATACGCATTTCTCTACGGGAATGTTCATCCGGCTCTGCCATAGAGGAAGAGGAAGAGGAAGAGGAAGAGGAAGAGGAAGAGGACGTGGAAGTGGAAGTGGAAGTGGAAGTGGAAGACAAAAAAAGTCTGCCCGACAGATTGTCGGGCAGACTTGGTTCTTGGAGTGGTTAGAGATTAGAGCCAGCCACCATTCGAGGTAACAGCCGACTTGGCCACCAGCAACACAGGCTGTGCGATCACCGTACCACCTACGGGATCCTGGGTCGATACCGTAACCAAGGCCACGCCGGGGTTCGTGCACGAAACGCGCCATACGCCCTGGGGAGCCTTCTCGATCGACGAGGTGATACCCAAGCGAGTCGTAGCCTCAGCCGAAACCTTCACCATGCAGGTGCGAACAGCGACACCACCCATCACATTTTTCAGGCTTACCTCATTGAGTTCGCCATCGGCAAGCACCGTCACAGCAGGATAGCCGGCAATGTTGCAGAGGAGCTTGAGGGCATCAATAGCACCGGCACCCATGTCGGCAGCACCGTAGGCAGCCGAGAGGTAGGGCTTCAGGCTGATCGTCGAGGCGAGCAACATGCTCTTGTACTCCTCGAGCGTAAAGGTCTTGTTGATCGAAGCAGCATAGGCAGCACCCAACGCAGCGACACCGACAGCGTGCGGGCAGGACATCGAGGTACCGCACGACCAAGCGTAAGCGTCCGTACGCGGGGTCTTGGGCTGATTCTTGGTGTTAGCCGTCTTGGGGTCGATGATCGTACTGAGTACGCAACCATCACCGAAGGAGCCCAACGAGTTGTAGGGGGCAGCCGAGGTGTAGTCGTTGGACTTGTAGGGATCACCACCGGGAGCCGAGATGTCTACCCAGGGGCCGTAGTCCGAATAGTAGGCCGGAGTGTAGTCGGGACCGATGGCCGAAACACCAAGCACACGGCTATAGGCACCAGGCCAGCAGGTCTTCTTACCCTTGTTCACATCACCGCTGTTACCGGCCGAGAAGAAGAGCAAGCCCTTGCCACCAAAGATCGTCGACTTATTGAAATCAATAAAGTAGTCGATACCGGCACAAACAGCCATCTTCTTGAAATAATCCTCATCCAGGGTAGCACCCTCATAGCCCCAACTGTTGTTGGCAATGGCGGCACCACGGTCAGCGGCCCATACCAAAGCACGCGCCGTGCAGATATCGTTAGACTCGGTCTCGTGGCTCTGCTCGATGGGGCGATAGATCTGGCAAGACATGATCTTCACATTGCCACCCTTGCCACTCTTACCACCGGCAACACCGGCAACACCGATGCCGTTGTTGTTTACCGCGGCAATCGTTCCGGCCACATGGGAACCGTGATCCATGTAGGCATAACCCTGCGACTGACCATTCTTGAAGACCTTCGTGAGCTCCCAGTTCAAGGGCGCCACAAAGTCTGTGTTGGTAGGATCGTACCAATCCTCGTTGCTGGGCTGCTGAACTTCGGCAAAGTTGGCACCATGAACCAAGCCACGAGCCACCTCGGCGGGATCGGGATTCACCCACATGTTATCCTGAAGGTCGGGGTGGGTAGCCTGTACCGGCTCATCGACCACAGCCACAATAATTTCGGGGGCACTCTCGTCGGCCGAGAAGACCTTCCAGGCCTCGAAAGCATTGACATCGGCACCCACCTTGGCGATCTTCGACACCGAAGCATCGTTGTTGTAGTGCCACTGCAGGGGCAACAGGGGGTCGTTGTAGGGCATCTCTGTCTCGGCACGCGTACCCTGCGAAAGGGGGATCATCTGCGCATCGCGGCCAAAGTGCTTCTGCGTGTGGTTGAACGAGAGCGACTCGATATTCTCATCGAGACTCAACACGCGGGCAACAGCCATCAGATCACTCTTCTGATCGAAGGTTACATAGTACCAAAGGTGCAGACCCGCAGCGCGGTGGTCAGCCTCAAAACGGTCATCCACAGGGAAGACGCGGTGGAAATTCTCCACGCCCACCTCATCAAGACGCATATCCAACGACTCGATACCCGAGCGCGTACCTCCACTACGGGTTACACCCGCCTCAATGCGATCGGCTGCTGCCTCATCGACACGCAACACAACCATACCCGGAATTGCCGTAGGCATGGGAACAGAGATCTTCGCATAAGCGGCCTGCGTCTCGGCATCTGCCACCGAATTCTCGTTGAAGTCCTTCGTACAAGCGGCAAACAAAGCCACCGTCAAGAGTAAAAATAAGGATCGTTTCATAGTTAATCTTTAAAATATCTGGGTTCAAAGATACTCTTTTTTTATGAATCAGCAATCATTCCCCGAAGAATTTTATCAAAAACCCCCGAAAAAAGAGAAAAATTCATTCGCCAACGAGGTGCTTTTCAATCGCAGCAGTCTATTCTCGATTTGACGAGCAGAAAAGAGCCTGCGTACAACCCGTATTACAATCTTCAGCACCCCTACCACAACAACCTTACCAGCACAAAAACCGTAGAACTTGCCTCTCTCTCGTTTCTTTTTTGTATCTTTGTCGGAGATTTCACAACAAGTGCTACAAAAGAGGGTTTACCCCTCCCGCGTACGCACAATATATTAAGAGTAAGGTTACAAAATGAATTGGAAGAAGATTTCCCTGCTGCTCCTGCTGCTGCTTATCGCCGATCAGGCCCTGAAGATCTGGATCAAAACTCACCTCTCGATCAACGAAGCCATCATGGTCTTCCCCGACTGGTTCCAACTGCGCTTCATCGAGAACAACGGTGCCGCCTTCGGCATGCAGATTGCGAAAAGCGGAGCCGTGGATTGGGGTAAAATCGCCCTGAGCCTCTTCCGTATCGGCCTGTGTGGCTTTATGGGGTGGTTTATCAATCGCCTGATCCAGATGAAGGCCCCCACGGGGGCAATCGTCGGCCTGGTGCTGGTGCTGGCCGGAGCCATCGGCAACATCCTCGACAGCGCCTTCTATGGCCTAATCTTCTCGGCATCTACCCCCACCACCGTGGCCGAATTCGGAGGCAGCTACGCCCCTTTCCTGATGGGCAAGGTGGTCGACATGTTCTACTTCCCGCTCTTCCATTGGGAGCACTGTCCTGCGTGGCTCGACTTCCTGGTCGACAGTCGCGGCTACTTCTTCGGAGCCATCTTCAACCTGGCCGATGTCTACATTTCGGCGGCCGCCATCTACCTGCTGCTCTTCCAATTCCGCTTCTTCAACAAAAATTTCTAACCTCGAAAAGAGGGTTAATTGGGTTCTGCACAAAGAGTTACCCCGAGAGATCCGACCACGGAGCCGAAATATTTCAAAAAAAAGTAGGCAAAATAGTTGGATTTAGAAAAAAAGTTTATACCTTTGCACCCGTGTTCCACGAATCGCCCAGGTGGTGAAATGGTAGACACGCTAGTTTCAGGTACTAGTGGTAGCAATACCGTGTAGGTTCGAGTCCTATCCTGGGCACACAAAAAGAGCAATCGAAAGGTTGCTCTTTTTGTTTTTTATTCGTACCTTTGATGACGGAAGCCCCCCGCAGGAGGATCGGCACCCACTACTATATATATAAGGTATGGTCAACCAATTCATCCTATACATCCAAGCCGAGAAACGCTTCTCGCCCCTCACGGTGAAGAACTACCGCCGCGACATCGAGCGGTTTGTTCATTGGTGTACGGAGGAGGCCGAGCCGGGGCTGCGGATAACCCCCTTCAAGGTCGAGGATGTCGAAGCGATCCATCTGCGCGAATGGATTCACATTCGCTCACAACAGCAGGTAAAGGGGGGAAGGGGGGCACGAGGGCGACTCGGTGCCGCCTCGCTCAACCGCGAACTCTCTTCACTGCGCAGCTTCTTTCGCTACCTAAAGCGCATCGAAAAGATCAAGCTGGACCCCATGCGTCAGATCCACTCGCTGAAGACCCCCAAGCGACTCCCCTCGTTTGTCCCTGAGAGTCGCATGCATCGGCTCCTGAACGAGGAGCTCCCCACCACGGAGCAGAGTCCCAATCTCAAGGCGCAAGAGCTTACAGCCCTACGCAACCGGCTGATCATTCAAATTTTTTATGGCTGCGGGGTGCGATTGGCCGAACTTATCGGCATCGATATCGACGACTTCTCGGACGACTTTTCGACCCTGCGTGTGGTGGGAAAGGGCAACAAAGAGCGACTGATCCCGATTGTCGCCCCCCTACAAAAGGCCATCTTGACCTATATTTCGGAAATTCGTAGGCAAAATATTTGCAAAAACGAGAAAAAAGCACTATTTTTAACACACGAAGGAGCACGAATCTCGCGCATCACGGTCTATCGCATCGTAAAACGAGCCCTCCAAGAGGGGGGTGTGCAGGGGAAACGCAGCCCCCATGTCCTGCGACACACCTTTGCAACTCACCTGCTGAACCATGGTGCCGACATGCGCGAAATTCAGGAGCTGATGGGCCACGCCTCGTTGCAAGCCACGCAGGTCTACACCCACAACAGCATCGCCCAACTGCAAAAAGCCTACTCAGAGGCGCACCCCCGGGAAGGGAGCCCCCGAGACGAGTAGAGAACACATATTTATTAACACTCTAAAACTACAGGTTATGAAGGTAAACATTCAATCCGTGAAGTTCGACGCCGACAAGCGTTTGATCGAATTCGTAGAGAACAAGATGGACAAGCTCGACCGTTTTGCTGAACGTGCCACCGGAGCCGATGTCATTCTGAAACTCGATAAGGACCACGAAAAGGGAAACAAAGTGGCCACGATTACCATTCATATCCCCGGAGATGATCTGGTGGCCGAAGCCCAGGCCAAGAGTTTCGAGGAGGCGATAGACAACGCCATCGACGCCCTGAAACGCCAGATCGAAAAGGCCAAGGCGAAGTAGTCGTCCCGACCATACCCACCTGCCCGACCCGTCAAGGTCGGGCATTTTTTTGAGCCATCCGCATACCTCCTCATTACTTATTGCCCCGACCCTAATAGAAACCCCCGACGGAGGTTTGAGTGTCATGTTCCCGCATGCCTTGATCACTTCGCCGAATTGGTTTTTGCGTTGGCTCTGACTTGTCGAATCGTATTTGAGGCATTAAAAAATTATGTTTTTTTCAATCTATGAGAGCCTTAACCGGAAAATTTTGAATTTTGAATTTTGAATTTTAAATTTTATTCGTACCTTTGCCCTCCCAATTGGGCGTATATCAACCTCTTTCATTGGGTGTCGAGCTGGCGGGCAGACTCTTCGGAGTCGGTCGGGATTAGCGGGCAGAGGCTCACTATGGTAGGCGAGGCACAGCGGGAATGTTGAGTGCGAAACTTAATAAAATTTATTGTTCAATGAACAAGGATCAAATCATCAAGCTCGTTAACGAGCAGCTGTGGACCAAGCCCGAGGCTGAGGTTCCCGCATTCAAGGCCGGTGACACGATCACCGTGACCTATCGCATCATCGAGGGTAGCAAGGAGCGTCTCCAGAGCTTCCGTGGTGTGGTTATCCAGATCAAGGGTACGGGTAAGACCAAGATGTTCACCATCCGCAAGGTTTCGAACGGTGTGGGTGTAGAGCGTATCTTCCCCCTCTACTCGCCTCACATCGACAAGATCGAGGTAAACAAGGTGGGTGTTGTTCGCCGTGCTCGTATCTACTACCTGCGCAACCTGACGGGTAAGAAGGCCCGCATCAAGGAGAAGCGCGTGGCTGTTGCCAAGGAGAAGTAGAATCGTTAACGATCCAAAGAAAAAGACGGATTCCAAATTGGAATTCGTCTTTTTCTTTTACTTCTGGCGACCGGAGGTGGCTATTTCACCCCTTTGAGCTGCTCCTCGATGCGTAGCAGGCGGTTGTATTTGGCCGTGCGTTCCGAGCGCGAGAGAGAACCACACTTGATCTGCCCACAGTCGAAGGCCACCGCGAGGTCGGCTATCGTTGTATCCTCGGTCTCGCCCGAGCGGTGCGAAATAATGGTGGCATAGCCGGCCCGTTGCGCCATCTCGATCGCCTCGGCCGTCTCGCTGAGGGTGCCGATCTGGTTTACCTTCACCAACAGGGCATTGGCGCACCCCTCACGAATGCCGCGCTTCAGGTAGTGGGTGTTGGTAACGAAGAGGTCGTCGCCCACCAGCTGGCAGACCGAACCCACGGCCTCGGTGAGCCTCTTCCACCCCGCCCAATCGTTTTCGGCCATGCCATCCTCGATGGAGGAGATCGGATAGCGGTCGATCAGCCCGCGCAGGTACTCCACCTGCTCCTCGGAGGTGCGCTTCGGGGCCCCACTCCCCTCGAAGACCGAGTAGTCATAAAGGCCGTTTTTATAAAACTCCGAGGCGGCGCAGTCGAGTGCCAGCGAGATCTCTCCGCCCATCTCGCGGCTGTCGGCCTTGTAGCCGGCCAGGTTGATCGCCTCCAAAATCAAGTCGAGAGCCTCCTCCGTGGAGCCAATGAAGGGGGCAAAGCCGCCCTCATCCCCCACGGCAGTGGAGAGTCCTCGACTCTTCAAGACCCGCTTCAGGGCGTGAAAAACCTCGGCCCCCATGCGCAACGCCTTTTGGAAGGAGTCGGCTCCGATCGGCCGGATCATGAACTCCTGGAAGGCGATCGGGGAATCGGAATGAGCCCCTCCGTTCAGGATATTCATCATCGGCACAGGCAGTTCGTGAGCAAAAGCCCCACCCAGGTAGCGATAGAGCGGGAGATGGAGCGCCTCGGCAGCAGCGTGAGCCACCGCGAGCGAGACTCCGAGGATGGCATTGGCCCCGAGGTTCGACTTATTAGGCGTGCCATCCAACTCGCAGAGGAAATGATCAATCCCCCGCTGGTCAAGCACGCACCTCCCAAGGAGTTTAGGGGCGATGCGCTCAAGGATGTGTCCCACAGCACGACGGACCCCTTTGCCACCGTAACGCTCACCGCCATCGCGGAGTTCGAGGGCTTCGTGTTCCCCCGTCGAGGCTCCGCTCGGCACCGAGGCACGGCCTCGGGCCCCCGATTCGGTAAAGATCTCCACCTCGACCGTCGGATTGCCCCGCGAATCCAGGATTTCGCGGGCGCTGATTTTTACAATTTTCGTCATTTTATCACGCTTATTTAAGGTTCTATTCGCGCAAAAGCATGCAATTCGGATTCCAAAAACAATTTTTTTCACTTTTTTATCCTCCATACGGAAAAGTTTGCCAAAAAATTTCTACCTTTACTTGGTGTTTTCTCACAAAAGCATAAAAGACCAACTTAAAATAAAAAACCTATGAAAAAAATTCTGATTGTTGGTGCCGGTGGCCAGATTGGTTCCGAGCTGACGACCTACCTGCGCAGCATCTATGGTGCCGCCAACGTAATTGCAACCGATGTGCGCGAGTGCAAGATGCTCTCCGAGACGGGCCCCTTTGAGGTACTCAACGCGCTGGATGCCACCTCGATGGCATCGGCCGTAGCCCGCCACAAGTGCGACGCCATCTTCAACCTCGTAGCCCTGCTCTCGGCTGTGGGCGAGAAGGACCCCCAGAAGGCTTGGGCCATCAACATGGGTGCCCTGATGAATTCGTTGGAGGTTGCCCGTCAGTACAACTGCGCCCTCTTCACCCCCTCGTCGATCGGTGCCTTCGGCCCCACCTCTCCCAAGGATGGTACGCCCCAGGATACGGTGATGCAGCCCACGACGATCTACGGTGTCTGCAAGGTGTCGGGTGAGCTCCTCGGCAACTACTACCACACGAAGTATGGCGTGGATACCCGCTCGGTACGCTTCCCCGGTATCATCTCGAACGTCACCCTGCCCGGTGGCGGCACGACCGACTACGCCGTGGAGATCTACTACGAGGCTATCAAGTCGGGTAAGTTCACCTGCCCCGTGCCCGCCGACGTCTACATGGATATGATCTATATGCCCGATGCCCTGCGCGCCTGCGTGGAGCTGATGGAGGCAGATCCCTCGAAACTCGTACACCGCAACAGCTTCAACCTCGCCTCGATGAGCTTCACCCCCGAGATCATCTACGCCGAGATCAAGAAGCGTCTGCCCGACTTCACGATGGACTACAACGTAGACCCCATCAAGAAGGCAATCGCCGAGAGCTGGCCCAACTCGCTCGATGACACCTGCGCCCGCGAGGAGTGGGGCTGGAAACCCCAGTGGGATCTGTCGAGCATGACCGACGACATGCTCAAGGTGATCCGCGAGAAGTACGGCAAGTAATTTCGCTTTGCAAGGTCGGGGCAGATGCTCGACAGACCCGAGTTTCTGACCCACCCCCTAAATCCCCCGCCTCGGGCGGGGGACTTTGTTTGCCAACACCATAAATATTATCCGAGAGATTTATGCTTTCGCTAAATCTCTCGGATAACATACCTCGTCATCCCGAGAATTTCGATTTTAGGGCATTACAAAGAGGCATTTGTCAATATCGAAATTCGTGGGGATCTTCCGATTATCAAGGAGTTACCGAGTCGCTCAACCGCCTCGTAAATAAGGCTGTTTGGGGCAAACCTCGGTTTTGAATATGCGGTAGATTGCCACAAATTTTCATGAGCGCAAACCTCTTTCCAGTCTGTCTTAAAATGAAAATTTTCGCAATGACGGAGTTTTTATCCTATTCTCAAAGTAATCCGCAAGAAGTACGGCAAGTAATTCAACCGGTGAGAACCAACAAGCGAGAGCGACCGAAATTCGGCCGCTCTTTTGCTTGGAGTCGGGTTGCGATACCGATGAAGAGGGGGATATTGCCGTTTTTTACTCCAAAAGCATCGATAAAACAGAAAAAATTTGTATCTTGCAGTCGTGTTTGTGCGTGTTTATTAAAAACACACAGAAAAACCCTTGAAAAATAACAAATTTACCTATTTATTAACTAAAATTTCCAAACCAATGAAAAAGATGAAATTCTTCTTTTCGTGTTTGTCGATGTTGGCCCTTGCCGTATCGTTTACGGCTTGCGACAGCAAAGATGATCCCGATGATGTAGTCGAGGTTCCCGCTCCGGTGGTAAGCTTGACCGCCGGCGAAGCCGGTGAGACGACTCTGAGCTTTACGCTCACGACCGAGAAGGCCCAGGAGGCCGCTTGGGTGTGCGTGGAGAAGGGGGCAACCGTAACCGCCGAGAGCGTGCTGGCCGATGGTGCCGCCGTCGAGGCCAACAAGACGCTGGAGCTCGTGGCCGAGAACCTGACGGAGAACACCGAGTATGCCATCTATGCCGCTGCCAAGAACGGCACGAAGCTGACCCTCTCGAATGCCCTGGAGATGAAGACCAAGGAGGCTACGGTGGGTCCTCAGCCCGAGACCCCTTCGGTTTCGGTGGAGGCTGTCGATGAGAAGATCACCGCCGAGACGATCACCTTCCTCATCACCTCGGAGAATGCCGACGAGGTAAAGTTTGCCGTATTGCCCGAGACCGCTTTGGATGTCTATGGCGAGATCACCGCCGAGTTGATCTACAACAACTCGCTGGAGTCGGTTGATCCCAACGCAACGGTAGAGGTTACGGCCGAGGTCTATATGCCCGACACCCTCTTCCTGGTCTACGCCGTAGCCAAGAAGGGCGAGGTGCTGGTGCTGAGCGAGGCGGAGGAGATCAGAACCCTCCCGGGCGATGGCCCGGTTGGTCCGGAAGAGACTGTCGAGCTTCCCGAGCCCGTGTACGCCTCGATGACCCTGAAGAAGGGCGCATCGCTTGACAAGTATGAGTTCAACATCGCCGACGAGGCTGGCAGCCTGACGCTTCAGTTCGACCTCTACACCCGCAAGGGCATGAATGGCGACCTGGGTATGAACGAGTATCCCATTGCCGGCACCGAGGCCGGTATGATCGACCCGCAGACGATGAACCTCTTCTTGGAGGGTCTGCCCGTTGAGATCGTAGGTGGCGCTATCTTCATGGAGATCTATGAGGATGGTGGCGTATGGTATTCGCTCATCGAGGGCGAGCTTGTTGCAGCCGACGAGACAAACTACCTCCTCTTCTATGACGGTCAGATCAACCTCTTCGGTATTCAGCAGAGCGGTGGTAACGAGGATACGATCACCTTCACCTCGGCCGAGTACAGCCGTCCCACCCTGGACGACGGCGTAACGCCTGTTGCAGGTCAGTTCAACATCTTCCTGATGGATGGCACCGACCGCGTAACCCTCTGCTTCCGCGGTCAGGATCTGGCCTACTTGGCCGGCGACTACTATGCCGTAGGTACGAGTGCCGAGGTAGCAGGTCCTACGGGTGCTTGGGTAGATTCGGAGCTCAGCGCCGTGGAGGCCGGTGTTCCCCCCATTCCCGAGCAGCTGGAGGCCGGTGACGGTTCGAACTACTACGTTCGCGTAGAGACTACGCTCGACCTCGAGCCCACCAACCCGCTCTTCGCCGACTACTATGTAATCGACTTCGTGATCAAGACCAAGGGTCTCTACTCGACCCCGAGAGAGATCAAGGGCCACTACGAGGGTCCGCTTGGCTTCCCCCTGCCCGGTCAGGAGAAGGTAGAGAACTACGACCTCTACTACAACTATGTAGCCATTGAGACCGTAGGCGAGAACACGAACCTCACCTTCACCACCACGGCAAGTCCCGCCGCCAACTTCAAGGTGAACATCGCCACCGCTTCGCTCCCCGCAACCGAGAGCAGCGACTGGACCTGGTATGACATCAACAACGGTACGATCAACGATCCCTACATCGGTCAGGGTACCGTGGGCGGTGAGAACCCCCAGCTGGGTGTGAAGTTCCTGGGCGAGACCTACGACAGCTTCGAGGGCAAGAACTACCCCGAGTATCAGTTCACGACGCGCAACCTCGAGCTCGACTTCAACGGCAGTCCGTACACCTCGAAGAACGAATGGCGCTCGACGAGCATTTCGGAGAGCACATCGGAGCCCGAAATTGAGGAGGTAGACCTCGTCTTCACGCAGGGTAAGGCCGTCACCTCGGCCGATGGCACCCGCACCGAAGTGGATATGACGGACGATGCCGGCAACTCGGCTCACCTCGTATTCCGCCTCGCTTCGATGTATGCCAACACCTTCAAGTACCTCTACGGCTCCGGCATGACCTACATGCTTGGCACCTCGAGCAACAGCATGGAGTGCTGGGCCGAGGCCGAGGAGTCGACCATCACCTACAAGGGTAAGACCTACGCCCTGCCCGCAGCCGACCAGGAGAATGAGCTCTACTACGGCTTCAGCGTAACCTGCGGTATGCCCTACCAGGACATGAACGCTATCTCGCTGATCATGCCGATCGAGCTCGACGGCATCACGCTTGAGAGCTTCACCTTCGGTGGTTCGCTCTACGCCAACGAGCAGACCGAGGAGAAGCCCCTCCAGGATTGGTCGAAGGTAGCTTCGGGTTACAAGAACATGTTCGTGGAGTCGACCGGCACCTCGCACAAGGTAACCCTGCGCAGCTTCTCGAATGGCGACATGGTATTCTTTATCGAGGGTGTGGATAACATCTACGGCAAGGAGCTCCATGTAGGTAAGGAGATTACCATGAACAGCTACCTCTACCAGCCCGCCATCGAGATGGACGACGAGGGCACCAAGGCTCCCATCGTTTCGGGTTACATCCGTCTCAACTACAGCCGTGATGCTGCAACCGGCGAGAAGAAGGTTCAGGTATACACTGGCTACAAGGAGGATCCTCAGGGTGACACGCGCCTGAAGTTTGAGAGCCCGACCAACATCATTTGGTTCGACTCGGGCGATAAGGGTTGGACGGCTACGCTCAACGAGTAGCCCCCTTCCGATATCGGATTTTCATCAACAAAGGGCCTCTCCAAAAAGGAGAGGCCCTTATTTTGTCCCCTTCATCGGCGAAAGGAAAATCTACTGCAAAAGCCGGTGGAGAGAAATGTCAGCGAGGGAATTTTCCGATTGTCAAGGAGTTCTTGTGTTGATCATCCGCCCGGGCGATAAAGCGGTTTGGGGCAATCCGCAGTTTTGGGATAAGCGGTAGATTGCCACAAATTTTCATGGTAAAAAACCGCTCTCCACTACGCCCTGAAATGAAAATTTTCGCAATGACGAAGTTTGTTTCTACCCTATCGGGCGATGCCCGATAGGGTAGAAAGGTTTCCCTCTCCTCCAAATTTTTTGGTGCCCCCACACGACAAAAAAAAAGGTCCGCCCCAAAGGACGGACCCATGCGCTGTGCGAGCTGAATTTACTCGGCAACCTGCTCGGCAACAACCGAGAACTTGATGGTAGCCTTTACCTCGCGGTGCAACTTGGCAACAGCCTCGTACTCACCTACGGTCTTCACGGCATCAACGGTGATCACCTTGCGATCCAGCACGATCTCCTTCTGAGCCAGAGCCTCAGCAAGGTCAGCCGACGTTACCGAACCAAAGATCTTACCCTCCTCGGCCTTCACCGTGATGGTCAAGGGCAGGTTCTCGATCTTCTCGGCCAGAGCCTGAGCATCAGCCAGGATCTTGGCATCCTTGTGAGCACGCTGCTTGAGGTTCTCAGCCAATACCTTCTTTGCCGAAGCGGTAGCAGCCTTGGCAAAACCCTGAGGAATGAGGTAGTTGTTGGCATAACCGGGCTTTACGTTCACGATGTCGTTGGCGTAGCCCAAATTCTCGATGTCTTTAATCAGAATAATCTCCATAGTACTCTCCTCCTCTTAATTATTTCATACAATCGGTTACGAAGGGCAGGATGGCGAGGTGACGAGCACGCTTCACGGCCTGGGCCACCTTCTTCTGGAACTTCTGCGAAGTACCCGTCAGGCGGCGGGGCAGAATCTTACCCTGCTCGTTGAGGAACTTCTTCAGGAACTCACCGTCCTTGTAGTCTACATACTTGATGCCGAGCTTCTTGAAGCGGCAGTACTTCTTCTTCTTCACGTCAACCGATACCGGGTTCAGGTAACGGATCTCCGACTGTGCTGCGTTGTTCTCCTGTGCCATAGTTTACTCCTCCTGTTTGTTAGCAAGTTTAGCACGACGCTTGGCCGAGTACTCTACGGCGAACTTGTCCTGCTTGAAAGTTAAGAAACGAATCACGCGCTCGTCGCGGCGATACTGGGTCTCCAGCTTGTTGATGATGTCACCCTCAGCGGCGAACTCAATCAGGAAATAGAAGCCGGTGGTCTTCTTCTGAATCGGATAGGCGAGCTTCTTCAGGCCCCAGTCCTCACGATTCACAATCTGACCGCCGTTCTCGGTGATAACACCCTGGAATTTGTCAGCAACCTCCTGTACCTGAGCATCCGACAGAACCGGCGTGACAATGAAAACGGTTTCGTAGTTGTTCATACGTTTTGTTATTAAAATTAGTTTTATCCCATTTTGGGACGGCAAAAGTACGGATTAAATTTCAGAATTCAAAATTTCGAACTCAAAATTAGCCATTTAAGTGCCAAAAAGCTACTTCACGGCCTCGATTACGCGCACGATACGCTCGAAAACCTCCTCGATCGTGCCCTCGCCATCGACCTTCGTATACTTATCCTGCGCCTTGTAGTGCTCGGTCACGATGGCCGTCTGCGCCCAATAGACCTCCAGACGCTGACGAATCACCTCC
>CAJGDL010000036.1 GCA_904502075.1 uncultured Alistipes sp. | reverse complement strand
GATGCGATAGTACTCCACCGCCGGACGGATCAGCGAGTCGCTCTCCAGGTCAATGTAGTTGCGATCCAACGCCCGACTGTAGAGCAAGGCCCGGCGTGCACGGTGCTCCGCAGACCACCACAAGCGGGGCGAGAGTTCCTCAAGAGATTGCAGCGCCTGCTCGGGCTCCTCTTCGCTCAAGGCCTCGACCCGCAGCAGTTCGCGCTCGGTAAGGAGAGCGGACAGCCACCGGCCGCCGCCCACAAGGAGCAACAACAGGAGGAGTCCGCCATAAAGATATTGCCGTTTTTTATTCATATTTTTGACGAAAATTGCAAGGCTTCCACCCCTAAAACGGGACTTTTCGGAGGGCCGCCATGGCAAATTTACACATTTTCGACCAAATAACCTCGTCCCCACACCGCCAACGGGGGCTCTGTAAGATTTTTTTTGATCCTCGACTCGCAACCCACTGAAAATCAGACCCCATTTTCGGTCGCTTGTAAGATTTTTTTCGGACGGTCGGGATGGACGAGGGCCGGAATGGGCGAAAAAACCGAGGAAAACGGGTGGCGGAGAGAGGCGGAGAGGGCAGAATGAAGCGCGAAGCTCCCCAAAAAGGGAAACAAAATATTACACCAACAATAATTCCTAATTCCTAATTATTTTGTACCTTTGCAATCTATTGTACCGCTATAAGAGATGGGAACTATTGGATTGGAGATTATCGAACTGCTTTTTCGTGGCATCTGCGTGGGTATTGCCGCCTCGATCACGGTGGGCCCCGTGGCCGTGTTGTGCATTCAGCGCACCCTGAGTCGTGACCGTCGAACCGGCCTGATTTCGGGTTTGGGTGTGGCCTGTGCGGATACCCTGATGGCCATTATCGCCTATTTTTGTTACTCGATGTTGCAATCGCACATCGAGCAATACAACACCCTGCTGCGTGTCATAGGCGGCATCTTTGTGGTGGTGGTCGGAGTGTGGGTCTTTGCCCAGAACCCGGTGCCGCAGATCCGAAAGAACCGCGCCGGCAAGAGCTCTCCGTGGCAGGATTTCGCCTCGATCTTCGGCCTCACGATCGCCAATTTCATCATGGTCATCCCCTACATCCTGGCCTTCTTTGCCGTCTTCAAGATCGGAACGATTGATGCCGTGGATGTGGCGGGTGTCTTCCGCGGTCTGTTTGTCATCGCAGGCTTCTTCGCCGGCTCGTTAGCCTGGTGGAGCCTGCTGGCCACCATCATCAACCTCTTCCGTCGCCGTTTCCGCCCGCGACACATGCTTACGATCAACCATGTGGCAGGCCTTATTATCAGCCTGCTGGGTATCTATACGATTTTATCCACCTACTTTGATATTTTCCCCGATGTCCACTGATAGAAAAAAGATCATTATTGCCGTCGACGGCTTCTCGTCGTGCGGCAAGAGCACCTTCGCCAAGGCGATTGCCGCGCGTTTGGGCTATATCTTCATTGATACGGGCGCGATGTATCGTGCCGTTACGCTCTATGCCCTCGAAAACGGAGCCATCCGTTCGGGGATGATCGACGAGGATGCCGTGGTAAGACTTCTGCCCGACATCTCGATCGCCTTCCGCTTCAACCCCGAGCGCGGAGCCTCCGATATCTATGTCAACGGCGACCGCGTGGAGGGCAAGATCCGCACCATCGAGGTCTCGAACTGCGTAAGCGGCGTGAGTGCCATTGCCGCCGTGCGCCAAAAGTTGGTGGCCCTGCAGCAGGAGATGGGTCGCCGCAAGGGGGTGGTGATGGATGGTCGCGACATCGGCACCACGGTCTTCCCCGAGGCGGAGATCAAACTCTACATGACGGCCGATGCGAAGGTACGAGCCCAACGTCGCTACGACGAACTCACGGCCAAGGGCGACCGTGTCACCTTCGACGAGATCCTCGAGAATGTTATCTCGCGCGACCACGCCGACATGAACCGCGCCGTCTCGCCCCTGCGCCAGGCCGAAGATGCCATTGTGCTGGACAACAGCCACCTCACGGTCGAGGAGCAGATGAGTTGGTTCATGGAGCTCTACCACCGCGTCACCAACGCCTAAAAATACGCCACCATGAGAATCGAAATCGACGAGCGTTCGGGTTTCTGCTTCGGCGTCGTGCGCGCCATCACCTGCGCCGAAGAGGCTTTGCAGGGGGGCGGATGTGTCTATTCGTTGGGCGACATTGTCCACAACCGCGTAGAGGTGCAACGTCTTGAAGGGTTGGGACTGCAAACTGTTACCCATGCCGAGATGCCGACCCTCGGGGGCAAGCGACTCTTCATCCGCGCCCACGGAGAACCCCCCACGACCTATCTGCGCGCCCAGGAGCTGGGCATTGAGGTCATTGATGCCACCTGCCCCGTGGTGGCGGCCCTGCAACGCAAGGTGAAGGCCGCCTACGAGCAGATGGAATCCCGTGGCGGACAGGTTGTGATCCTCGGCAAGCGGGGCCACGCCGAGGTGGTGGGCCTCACAGGCCAGGTGGCCGATCGCGCCCTGGTGGTGGAGCGCATGGAGGATCTCGAGCAGATCGACTTCACCCGTCCGATCCACTTCCTCTCGCAAACCACCCAGTCGATCGCCCTCTTCGAGGAGATGGCCCGCGAGATGCGCCGCCGACATACCCACCCCGACGAGGTGGAGGTCGATGATACGATCTGTCGCCAGGTAGCCAACCGCGAAGGACACCTGGCGGAGTTTGCCCGCGGCTACGATGTCATTCTCTTTGTGGCGGGCCGTAAATCGTCGAACGGCAAGGTACTCTCGGAGGTGTGCCGCGCTGCCAACCCCCGCACCTACCTGGTGGAAGAGGCCTCGGAGGTCGATCCCGGCTGGTTCGAGGGGGCCGAGTCGATCGGCATCTGCGGTGCCACCTCCACCCCCAAGTGGCTGATGCAGCAGGTGGCGGAAGCGATTCGATAATTCACAATGCACAACGATTCCCCTGTCATTGTGAATTTTACTTGTGAATCATGAATAACCCTTCCCCACAAAACCTAAAGGCATAAGCGTAAGCCCAATCGTGAATCGTAAATTGTGAATTGAAATGAAACGTGCTATTCTTCGAGCTGCGAAATATTTTCTGATGATCACCGTTATCTATGTGGCGGTGATGGCCTTGATGTACTACACCGGCACGATGGGACAACCCACCGCCGAGACCTTTTGGAAGACCCTCGAGTTGCAACTCTTCGCCACCGAAAAGGGTCGTCTGATGTTGCCGGCCCTGCTGCTGTTGGCCCTCTTCTACCCCCGCTTCGGCTTCGTAAAGCGCGAGGTGAAGGGGTGTGTCCCCCAGGAGCACCGCGATCAAATCCTCTCGGCCTTCGAGATCTATGGCTTCGAAAAGTGTGGCGAGGAGTCCGACGAGTGGATCTTTCGCGCCTCGGGGGTGGTAAATCGCCTGAAATACCTCTACGAGGATGAGATCCGCCTGCGCCCCACTCCCAACGGGGTGGAGATCGAAGGAATCCGTCGTGCAGCCGTAAAAGTGGCGTGGCGTTTGGAGGGTTACCTGGCAAATTTGAGATAAAAAGATGAAACGTATCCGCAAAATAGCCCTCTTCGGGGCACTTACCGTGCTGATCGGATGGCTGGGGATCGGAGCCGCAAAGAATGACTTCGGCCTGGGGCGCAACATGGAGATTCTGATCCAGATGATGCGCGAACTCTCGCTCCACTATGTAGACGAGATCGACCCCGACAAACTGATGGAGGATGCGGCCGCCGGCATGGTGCGCCGCCTGGATCCCTACACGAGTTACCTGGCCGAGGAGGAGATGTCCGACTTCGATGTGATGACCACGGGCAAGTACGGCGGCGTGGGTTCGCTCATTCGCCAAAAGGGCGACTATGTGATCTTTGCCCAGCCCTACAAGGGTTCGCCGGCCGATCGCGCCGGAATCAAGATCGGCGACAAGATTGTAGCCATCGACGGCGAAGAGGCCAAAGGGTGGACGAATGCCGAGGTGAGCAGCCGCCTAAAGGGCGACCCCAACACGACGGTTCGGGTGAAGATCCGCCGCCTGATCGGCGACCGAGAGGAGGAGTTCACCCTCAAACGCGAGCGAATCGCCATCCCCGGAGTTCCCTATGCCGGATGGGTGGCCGAAGGGATCGGCTATATCCAGCACAGCGACTTCACCGAGGGGTGCTACAAGGAGATGCGCTCGGCCATCGAACAGCTGCAAAGCGAGGGAGAGTTGCGAGGGCTGATCCTCGACTACCGCTCCAACGGCGGCGGCATCCTCCAGGAGGCGGTCAAGATTGTGGGGCTCTTCGTCCCGAAAGGCACCGAAGTGGTGCGCACCAAGGGCCGCCGGGAGGAGAAGATCTTCAAGACCGAGCAGGATCCCCTGTTGCCGGATCTTCCGCTTGCCGTGCTGATCAACGGCTCCTCGGCCTCGGCGGCCGAGATCGTGGCCGGAGCCCTGCAGGATCTGGATCGCGCCGTATTGGTGGGCCAAAAGAGCTTCGGCAAGGGGTTGGTGCAGTCTACTCGCCCCCTGGGCTACAACGCCTACCTGAAACTCACCACCGGAAAATACTACATCCCCTCGGGACGCTGCATCCAGGCCATCGACTACTCGCAACACGACAAGAGCTCGGGCCGCGAGGTGAACGACTCGCTGAAGCGGGCCTTCCAAACCGCAGGAGGGCGCACGGTCTACGACGGCGGAGGCATCACCCCCGACATCGTTCTGGAGCCCCGTTATATCAGCCGCTTTGCCCTGACGCTCTACTCGCTCGGCTTCATCGAAGACTTCGTAGACGAGTACATGAAGCGCCATGCGGCCGACCAAGGCCCCTTCGACGTGGACCACTTCACAATCACGGAGCAGGACTACGCCGATTTTGTCGCCTTCATGCAGGACAAGGAGGTCCCCTACGAATCAGCCTCGCGCCGCATGCTCAAAGCAATGAAGGAGGCTGCCGACGAGGATAACTTCAAGGAGCTGGAGGAGCAGATCGCCTTGATGGATGCCAACCTCAAGGACGACAAGCAGAGCCTTTTGGAGACCTATCGCGAGGAGATCATCGAGACGATCAACTCCGATATCATCCTGCGCCATGCCTACTCCGAAGGGGTTACGCGCCACAACCTACACTCCGACACGGAGGTAAAACGGGCCGTGGAGGTGCTTAAGAATCGCTAAACCTCGATGCAGAATTTTGAATTCTAAATCGTGAATTGTGAATCGCAATGAGATTTCGTCGTGACATATTTTCGTTTCGTAACCGCGTGGTAGTGATCGTGGTCGGCATTCTGCTGGGCACCCTCTCGCTGCTCTATACGAACGATATGGCCCATCGCCTGAAGGAGAAGGAGCAACACGACGTATCGCTGTGGGCCCACGCCATGGAGCGTGCCGGAAGCTCCGGAGGCGAGATGATGAACAACCCGATGATCGACTTCATCGTAGACAACCACAACAACATCCCCTTCGTGATCACCAACAACGACCTGCAGATCCTGCGCTCGCACCTGATCGACGAAGAGGAGCTCTCCGACCCCGACCGTCTGCGCGAGTTGCTCACCTCGCTTGCCGATCAAAACCCTCCGATTCGGATCGACAACCCCTGGTGGGCCGGTGAGCACTACCACCTGATCTTCTACGGCCACTCCTCGCTGCTGAAGTCGCTCTATTGGTTCCCCTACATCCAACTTTTGGCCGTGGTGGTCTTCATCACCCTCGGATTCATCGCCTTCCGCTCGACGAAGCGCGACGAACAAAACCGCGTGTGGATCGGCCTGGCCAAGGAGACAGCCCATCAGCTCGGCACCCCCACCTCGTCGCTTCTGGGATGGATCGAATACCTGAAGACCCAACCCGTAGATCCGTCGGCCGTCGAGGAGATGCAGAAAGACCTGACCCACCTGATGAAGATCGTGGATCGCTTCTCGAAGATCGGCTCCGAGACCCCGCTCACACCGGCCAACATCAACGAGGTGGTGGGCGAGTCGGTGATGTACTTCCGCAAGCGCATCCCGCGCAACGTAACGCTCGACTACAACGGCCTGGCCATGGCCCCTCTCAGGGCCAACATCAACACCGCCCTCTTCGAGTGGGTGGTCGAAAACCTCATGAAGAACTCGCTGGATGCCCTGCAAGGACACGGTTCGATCGAGGTACATATCGCCTCGGACGAAAAGGAGATCTTTGTGGAGGTGAAGGATAGCGGCAAGGGGATTGCCAAAGCCAACTGGAAACGCATCTTCGAGCCGGGCTTCACCACCAAAACCCGAGGCTGGGGACTCGGTCTTTCGCTCTCGCGTCGCATCATTGAGGAGTACCACCAGGGGCGCATCGCCGTCGTAGAGTCCGAAATCGGCAAAGGAACCACCATCCGTATCACCCTCAAACGCCTCTTCGACTGATGAAACCCACCCCCGACACCCCGACCCAAACCCCGATCGAGAGCCTGGATGCCACGATCAACGCGGTGGCAACCTCGCCGGAGAGCGAACCCGTACGCCCGATCCTCGATCAGGTGTGGAACCGCTTCGCCGAGACCACAGAGCCTCTGCAAAACGGGGCCGACACCCTCGAACTCACCGCCATGGAGGCCTTTGGCCCCACCTCGCGCCTCGTAGTTCAAGTCCGTGAGGCTGTCCCCTTCCGGGAGTTGCTGACCGACCACCCGATCTACCAAGGAATCCTTCTGCTGCTGGCCGTGGCCTACGCCTTGATGGTCTGCGCCCACCTGCACGAGATCCTCGGAAGTTTTACGCGCATGCGTAGCGGCGAGGGGCGTTTGGGGACAAACTCGCAGGCAATCCACACCTCGGCGATCATCGGCGTTTTGCTCCTGTCGGCCCTCGTCGTGAGGCTCTGCGAAGGGACGCTCGGCCAATTTTATGGGACGATGACCCTGCTGCTCTTTGCCTTGGCGGCCTGCATCGGGGTTACCCTCTTTCAGTGCGGCATGATTCTTCTGATCGGTCGCGTAGTGCTGATGCGCGACCTGGCTGATGGGGTCGTGAGTCTGAAAATTCTCCACTTTGGTGTCGGCACGCTGCTGCTCGCCCCGCTGATTCTCCTTCAACTGCTCTGCCCCCCGGGAAAGGGTTCCGCGTGGTTTTATCTACTGCTCGGCATGGCCGGAATCGTCATTTTTCTCTTCATAAAAGAGACTTTTAACCTCTTTCTGGCAAAAAAAGTTTCGATTTTTCATTGGTTTTTGTACCTTTGCGCCGTCGAATGCTTCCCTATAAGCCTCATTTGGTTATCGGCGCTTCGATGGTAGGGTGTGCACGACGCAGCCAAGAGCAAACCGGTTCGTTCCCCAAAGGGGGAAACAGAAGGCTCATGGCACCCAAGAGAGAAAAAGAGAGAATAGTTTTACAAAATAGAGTTCGATTTGAAAGTAAGTAAGATTCTGGTATCGCAGCCCCGTCCGGCTGTAATCGAAAAATCCCCCTTCTACGAATATGCCAAGAACCACGACGTGGATGTGGTCTACAAACCACTGATCCGCGTGGTAGGCGTCTCCTTGAAAGAGTTCCGCAGCCAGCGTGTCGAGATCCTCGACCATACGGCCGTTATCTTCACCTCGCGCACGACGGTGGACAGCTTTTTCCACATCTGCGAGGAGGCCCGCATTACGGTGCCCGAGTCGATGAAGTACATCTGCCAGACCGAGGCCGTGGCTCTCTATTTGCAAAAGTACATCATCTACCGCAAGCGTAAGATCTCGTTTGCCAACGGCAGTTTCACCAACTTCCTTGAGTTGATCATCAAGCACAAGGAGGAGAACTTCATGTTGGCCCTGAGTGAGCCCCACAAGCCCGAACTCCCCGAGACGCTGGCCAAGCTCAAGCTGAAGGTTGATCCCGTGATTCTGGCCCGCACCGTGGCTGCCGACTGCTCGGAGGTGGACTTCAAGTCGTTCGATCTGCTGGCCCTCTACTCGCCCTCGGATGTCAAGGCCCTGCTCGAGCACGAGAAGGCCGAGGAGATGCCCCCCGTAGCCACCTTTGGCGAGGGTACACTGCTGGCGGCCATCGATGCCGGACTGAGGGTAAAGGCCTCGGCTCCGAGCCCCGAAGCCCCCTCAATGGCCAAAGCCGTGGAGATCTACACGGAGCGCATCAAAGCCGGCGAGGAGGTGGAGGATGTGGAGCACAAGACCGATGTGGAGAAGGAGGAGTTTATCCGCACCCAGCAGAACAAGTTGGCCAAGAAGACCCGCACCCGTCGCAGTCCCTCGGCCGCCGCTGCCGCCCCCACAAAAAAATAAGCCCCGAATCGAAGCCCATGACAACCACCCTCACTCGCAAGGAACGACTGCGCACACTCGGAGCCATACGACGGCTCTTCGAGCGTGGTGAGGGAGGTTTCGTCTATCCGTTTCGCTACCTCCTCTTTGCCGAGGCCGACACCGAACCCTCGGTACGTCTGCTCTTTTCGGTGCCCAAACGCTACCACAAGCGGGCCAACAAACGCAATCTGCTGAAACGCCGCATGCGCGAAGCCTACCGCCTGAACAAAGCTTGTGTGGGGGAGCACTCCGCGGCAATCGACCTGGCCCTGATCTACTCGACCAAAGAGGTGGTATCCTATGCCCAGATGGAGAAGAGTATCCGCAAGATCCTCGCCAAGGTGGGAGAAAAGGTGTGATCGAAGCACGACACACGATTCCTTTTTTGATTTAGTAAGGGTTACGCAATATTTTGCTTGTAAATCTCACGAACGAAATCCCCTAAAAATTCGGGGCCATCCACCCAATTGTGCACTGTGAATTGTGAATTGATCAAACGCCTTATCGCCTGGCCGATGCTCCTTCTGGTGCGCTTCTACCAGCGTTGCATCTCGCCCTTCACCCCTCCGGCGTGCCGTTTTACACCCACCTGTTCGCAATACGCCCTGGAGGCCATTCGCCGCCACGGACCTTTCAAAGGGGGATGGCTCACCCTGAAGCGCCTTGCCCGTTGCCACCCCTGGGGTGGTAGTGGCTACGACCCCGTCCCCTAAAATCGCAACCTCACCCCATCCACCTCTCCCCGACGAAGCGAGCACAGCAAGAGTCTTCCCCGCCCCACGCCCTTTCTATATTGAAAAATTATGCTTATCTTTGCGAATGAACCGGAATGGCTTTTGGCAATATTTCCGGTACGATTTTCGTTTATTGTGTAAACAGAGTCGAAAACTCGCCTAAAAGCGGAAACTATGAAAGCTGCAAATTACCTGGTAGTCCTGCTCCTGCTGACGGTGTCGGCTGGATGTGGCAGCTCCTACTATGCCACCCTCGGGGCATCCTACACGGATGATCTATACGAAACCCACGACCGCGCCGCCATTGCCCGCCAAAAGCAGGCGGTAGCCGAAGCGGCCCTTGCCGAATCCCGATCGCGCCAAGAGATCTGGGAGTCGATGTTGGCCGAAGCCGAGGTGGTGGAGAGTCTCGATGAGCGGGACTACTCCTACGACAACGTCCTGGTTACGGACTATGAGAGTGCCTATGCCCGTCGTTTGAACGGGTTCCGCTCCCTCTCCTACAAGATGCCCTCCTCCTATTATGACTTGCGCTACTCGCCCGAGTACCACTACCTGACCGTCTACGACCCGATGAACTACAACATCGTGGTCATGGGCGACGAAGTGTGGGTGGAGCCCAAGTACATCTCCTCGATGTTCGGCACCTGGGGCGCCCCGAGTTTCTCCCTGACCATCGGTTCGGGAGGCTGGTACGGCGGCTTCTACTACGATTGGCTCTGGCCCACGCACTACCCCTACTACTACAACGCCTGGTGGGGCTATCCCCGCTATTCGTGGTGGGACTACAACCACTATTGGTATTGCGGCTGGCCGATGTACGGCCCAATGTGGCCGGCACCGATGCCCCCCTACGCTCCGCCCGCCCCGCACCCCGGCAAGCCGGGCAAGCCCTCCACGCCTCATTACCCCAACTACCGCCCCGCCCCGAGCGGCTCACTCCCCCCGGGAGTCCGCCCCTCATCGCCCTACACCTCGCCCCGTGGCAACTACAACTACCGAGGAGGTGCCACTGTCGGCAACGAGAATAGATCGAACTACCGCGGAGGAGCGCAACCCGCCGGACAAACGCCCTCGCGCCCCACGGGTTCGAACGGAAACTACCGAGGCTCGAAGCCCACGCAGTCGGTAGGCAACGCCGCCAATACGCGTCCCGCCTACGGCGGCTCATCGAACTACCAACCCAAGGAGGGCTCGTCGCGCCGCGAGGAGTCGAACTACCGCAACAGCAGCTCGTCGAGTGGCAGCAACTACCGCTCAGGCTCCTCGAGTTACAACTCGGGGGCTTCGTCGAGCGGAGGCAACTACCGCTCCTCGGGAGGCAGCAGCGGTGGCAGCGGTGGCGGCAACTATCGCTCCTCGGGCGGAGGAAATTACCGCGGAAGGTAACTTCCCAAATTCAAAACGAAAACCCTTTTCTTTGCACATTGCGAATCGTGAATTAACGAAAACTTTCCACACATGAAAAGAGCCCTACATCTCGTTCTTGTCCTGCTGTTGCTCGGAGGGGCGGCACATTCGGCCGCGGCCCAAAACGGCTTTCGCTTTGGCGGTGAGGTGATGCAACAAGCCTTGATTTCGCCCGAGCAGATGGCCCGTCTGTCGCAGGATCAGCACCTCGGGACTGCCCGTTCGATGGCCATGGGTAGCGCCTTCACCTCGCTCGGAGGCGACATGAGCACCCTCTTTATCAATCCGGCCGGCCTGGGCATGTATCGCACGAACGAATTTTCGCTCACCCCCCTCGTTACCCTCTCCCGCTCGGAGAACGGGGCCAAAGAGTATCGCTCGAACAACTCGTCGCGATTTGCAATGGCCAACATCGGCTTTGCCCTCAACCTCTATGAGGGTACGGGACAACTGATCAGCCTCAACATGGGCTTTGCCTACAACCGCATCGCCGATCTGAACTTCCGCACCTCATTCCAGAGCAATAGCCCCTACTCGGGAGGCGCAGCCGCCCCATCGTTGTTGCGCGTCATGGCCGGCGAACTCACGGCAAGCAACCGCTTCCCCGACGACGAAGGGTTTTTGGGCTACTACGGCCGCACGGCACCCAACCTCTGGGGCCCGATGATGGCCTACAACTCCTACCTGCTGAACCCCTACGATGATGGTGCCGGGCCCTACTACGAGGCCGACCACATCGGCCACAACGCCACCGTGGGCCACTTCTACAACCTGGAGAGCCGCGGCTCGATCGGGGAGTATGCCCTTTCGCTGGGAGCCAACATCGCGAACAAACTCTACCTCGGCCTGAGTTTCGGAGTCCAAACCCTCTCGCAGCGCGTCAACCTCTACTACGGAGAGGATTACCGCTACCTGGGCGAAAATGGAGCGACCGTTCCGGCCGTAAACCAGGCGGGGCAGGAGCTGATCCGCCAAGCCGACTACGTTCACTACAACCAATACGCCCACCTGAGCGGTGTGGGTTTTAACCTGAAGGTCGGTGCCATCTTCCGCCCCATCGAAGCGGTACGCATCGGCGTGGCCTACCACTCGCCCACCTGGTACTCGATCGACCACGAGTATGCCGGACAGATGGCCTCGATGGTCTATGACAACGACGAGAAGAAGTACTACCCCTCGGATGTCAACACCGACGGCACCTGGTCGGATGTGGCGGGCGACCGTTGGGAGATCTCGACTCCGTCGAAGTTGATGCTGGGCATCTCCTACACCTTCGGCAAACGCGCCATCCTCTCGCTCGACTACGAGCGCGACTGGTACAACGCCATCCGGGTACGCAACACCCCCTTTTGGCTCCCGGAGACAACCCCCTTCTCCCGAGAGAGTTTCAAAGAGCGCTTCGCCGCCACGAATGCCGTGCGCCTCGGCGGAGAATTCAAGGCCACCCCGCGTTGGGCCCTGCGTGCCGGTGTGGGCTACACCTCCACGATGGTCCGCGAAAAGGCCCTGCTCAACTCCCCCCTGCCCGAACAGATCCTCGACATCTCGGCCGGCACGGGCTTTGTGCTGACCCGCTCGATGACCCTCGATGTAGCCTACCGCTACACCTCGACCTCGTGTAGCGACTACCGCCTCTTCTATGGGGCCCGCCTCGCAGCCGACGGCATGCCGGAGTTGCTCGACGCCTCGGGACTCTACTCCACCGACTACACCCACCACCAAATCCTCCTGACCCTGGGCTTTAAGTTTTAGCCAAAGACCAAGTCCCATAGGAAAATAAGGATTGCAGAAAAAGATTCATCGGCCGGGCTCTTCGGGGCTCGGTCGATTTTTTTGAGAGAGAGGGCAATGCACAATGCACAATTTTGAATTCTGAATCTTGAATTTTGAATCTTGAATTATAATAATTCCCAATTATTTTGTACCTTTGCGCTCAAAGTAAAATCAAAGCAAAATATGGCAGTTGAACTGAAAGACTTAACCAAGTCGGACGAGAACTACTCGCAATGGTATAACGAGCTGGTCATGAAGGCCGGCCTGGCCGAAAATTCGGCCGTAAGAGGATGTATGGTGATCAAGCCCTATGGCTACGCCATCTGGGAGAAGATGCAGCGCGCCCTGGACGATATGTTCAAGGCTACGGGCCACCAAAACGCCTACTTCCCCCTCTTTATCCCGAAATCCTTCTTCTCGCGCGAGGCAAGCCACGTCGAGGGCTTTGCCAAGGAGTGCGCCGTGGTGACGCACTACCGTCTGAAGAACGACCCCGAGGGCAAGGGGGTGGTGGTGGATCCAGCCGCCAAACTCGAGGAGGAGCTCATCGTGCGCCCCACCTCGGAGACCATCATTTGGAACACCTACAAGAATTGGATTCAGTCCTACCGCGACCTACCCATCCTCTGCAACCAGTGGGCCAACGTGGTGCGCTGGGAGATGCGCACGCGCTTGTTCCTGCGCACGGCCGAGTTCCTCTGGCAGGAGGGCCACACCGCCCACGCCACGCGTGAGGAGGCCATCGCCGAGGCCGAGAAGATGATCCGTGTCTACCAGGAGTTTGCCGAGCAGTGGATGGCCGTACCGGTGGTGGTGGGCCACAAGTCGCCCAACGAGCGCTTTGCCGGTGCCGAGGATACGCTGACGATCGAGGCCCTGATGCAGGACGGAAAGGCCCTGCAGAGCGGTACGTCGCACTTCCTGGGCCAGAACTTCGCCAAGGCCTTCGATGTGCAGTATGTCAACAAAGAGGGTAAGCAGGAGTATGTATGGGCCACCTCGTGGGGCGTATCGACCCGTCTGATGGGTGCCCTGATCATGGCCCACTCGGACAACAACGGTCTGGTGCTGCCTCCGAAACTCGCCCCGATCCAGGTGGTGATGGTTCCCATCTACAAGGGTCCCGAGCAGTTGCAGCAGATCGTGGAGCGCTTCGAGCAGATCGCCTCGGAGCTTAAGAAGCGCGGCATCAGCGTCAAGATCGACGACCGCGACAACGTGCGCTCGGGCTTCAAGTTTGCCGAGTACGAGCTCAAGGGTGTTCCCGTGCGCTTGGCCATGGGCCCCCGCGACATGGAGAATGGCACCATCGAGCTCGCCCGCCGCGACACGCTCACCAAGGAGACCGTCAGCCAGCAGGGCCTCGAGGATCTGATCGAGCAGCTGATGACCGAGATCCAGGAGAATATCTTCCAAAAGGCACTGAACTACCGCAACTCGATGATCACGAAGGTCGATTCGTGGGAGGAGTTCCAGCAGGTGCTGGAAGAGAAGGGCGGCTTCCTGTCGGCCCACTGGGATGGCACGCCCGAGACCGAGCAGGCCATCAAGGAGGCCACGAAGGCCACGATTCGTTGTATTCCGGTGGATGCCGAGGACGAGGAGGGCGTATGCGTCTTCTCGGGTAAGCCCTCGCACCGCCGTGTATTGTTTGCCAAGAGTTACTAAACAGAGTCTACGATGAAAGCTATTGTAAAGAATGATTTTCAGTTCCCTGGTCAGAAGGGACACTATGTCGGCAAGGTGCGCGACGTATACAACATCAACGACGAATACCTGGTGATGGTGGTTTCAGACCGCATCTCAGCCTTTGATGTCGTTCTTCCGAAGGGAATCCCCTTCAAGGGTCAGGTGCTGAACCAAATTGCCGCCAAATTCCTCGACGAGACCGCCGACATCCTGCCCAACTGGAAGATCGCCGTACCCGATCCGATGGTGACCGTAGGCCACCGTTGCGAGCCCTACAAGGTGGAGATGGTAATCCGCGGCTACCTCTCGGGCCACGCTTGGCGCGAGTACAAGGCCGGCAAGCGCACGATCTGCGGCGTGGAGATGCCCGACGGCATGGTGGAGAACCAGAAGTTCCCCGAGCCGATCATCACCCCCACGACGAAGGCCGACGAGGGCCACGACGAGGATATCTCGAAAGAGGAGATCATCGCCCAGGGGCTCGTGAGCCGCGAGGAGTACGAGCAGTTGGAGGCCTACACCCGCGCCATCTTCCAGCGCGGTACGGAGATCGCCGCCAAGATGGGTCTTATCCTGGTCGACACGAAGTATGAGTTCGGTAAGAAGAACGGCCAAATCTACCTGATGGACGAGATCCATACCCCCGACTCGTCGCGTTACTTC
>CAJGDL010000035.1 GCA_904502075.1 uncultured Alistipes sp. | reverse complement strand
GGCCATGGCAAAGGCCTGCATGGCCGATTGTTTGTCGCCCAAGCGCAGGTAGCAGTCGGCCAGGTGGTAGGCGGCATTCTGCGTCAGGGCATCTGCCGGCCCGGCGGCTCGACGCAACCCCTCCGTAGCGTTTTGGTATTGCGCCAAGCGGTAGAGCGAGAAGCCCTCGATGTAGGCCGCCTCGCGCGTGGACTCTCCTCCGTTTTGGTGGTAGGCGGCGATGTATTCGTAGGCTTTCGCGTAGTTGTCCAGGTGGAACCACGCCTCGGCGATCATGCGCCTCAAGTCGTTCTGTTGCGCGGGCGTGGCCGTGGGGATCAGCTTGTCGCCGTTGGAGGTCACATAGGTGTAGTTCTCTTCGCGAAACTCCAGTTGCAAGAGATAGAAGGGGGCGATGCTTTGGTAGGTGTGGCTCTTGGTGAGTTCCTCAAATCCGGCCTTGGCCTTGGTGTAGTCCCCCTTGGTGTAGTCAATGTAGGAGCGGTAGTAGAGGGCGTGGTCGGCGTAGGCGCTCTTCTTGTCCACCCGCTCGAAGTAGTTGTAGGCCTTCTCGTAATCGCCCGCTGCGAAGTCCAGGTAGCCACGGCGAATGTCGTATTTGTTGCGGTTGTCTGCCGAGAGGGCGCGATAGTTGATCTTCTCGAAGGTCTCCAGGGCCTT
Source organism: uncultured Alistipes sp. (assembly GCA_904502075.1). Classification (GTDB taxonomy): domain Bacteria; phylum Bacteroidota; class Bacteroidia; order Bacteroidales; family Rikenellaceae; genus Alistipes. Next base: position 13,969 of record CAJGDL010000035.1, on the reverse strand, counting down.
TTCGTATTCTCCCGTGGTGCAGTAGTGCGAGGCGCGGGCAAAGCGCACATCGTTGGTGCGCAATGATCCCGGAAAACGCTCCTCGAAGCGTAATAGAGCGGTCTCGGCATCGGGTCTGCCGAGTTCAACGGCACATACGGCCAGGTAGTAGGCTGCCAACTCCCGCTCGGGCAGCTGATTCTCGCTCAACTCCCGCTCGATCCCTATCCAGGCGTGGCGGGCATCGGCCCAGCGACCCCGTTCAAAGAGCTCTTCGGCACGCAAAATCTCCTCCCGAAGGGTTTGTTGGGAACTCTGCGCAACGGCTCCGATGGACGATAACAGAACAAATATCAGTAGGATAGATCGAATGATTCGTGATAACATGGTCATTTAGTCTTATAAACGAACAAAGATACTCATTTTTTGGCAAAGCCCTCCTCTTTTTAGGAACGATTCTTGCAATCTTTTTCGTGTGTAGAATTTTTTTCTTTTTTTAGCTCCTTACATACGAAAAGGGAAATAAGTTTCGTTTATAGAACAAACAAAACAATAAACTAAAATAATAATAATTAAAAACCAAACGAACTATGTTGAACTATCGTGTATCTGTTCGCCGCGATGAGCCGGTGAAATTCAAATTGCAGAGCCATGCCGACATGACGGCGCTCAACCCCAAGGAGATGATGCTCTATTCGGCCGCCATGTGTGCCGCCTATACCCTGGAATACTACCTCAAGCGAGCCCGCGTGCAGGTCAAGGGGTTTGAGATCGAGGTCTCGGGCAACCTCTCCACCGAGACCCTTCAGGCGCAAGCCTACTACACCGACTTCAAGGTGGTCTATCGTGTGGAGGGAGAGGATCCCGCAACCAACGAGGCCATCTCCGAGGCAGTTTTGAATACCCACAACGAGGGGTGTGGTCTGATTCGCATGTTGAAGATGATTGGTGCTACGGAGTCCGAGATATCCATCACTTTTTGATTTTTTGATTTTATAGGGCATATTTTGCACCTCAATCAATTCCCCGAAAGGGTAGTACGCTAAGTACAACCCTTCCGGGGAATTTTCATATCGGCACAAAATCTGCCTCTCTAAAATCAAAAAATTGGGGGCTGATCCAAGTCCAAAGTGGCGTTACGCCACCAACCCTTCCGGGGCTTGCTGCGTTAAGTCGAAATATGCTCCTCTAAAATCAAAAAATTATTTTCGATTCGACAGGGTATATTTTGCATCGCCGTGTTCTCCCGTGATGCGTCGATAGTTCGAGCAGGCCACGGCGTAGTTGAAGTGGGCGGTGATGGCGTTTGTGTAGATCTGAATCCAGTTGAGTTGGGTTTGTAGTACATCGAGAATTGTGGTGAGTCCCTCGCTGTAGGAGTAGGTTCCCAGGTCGAGGTTTTCGCCGGCAATGCGCAGGCTCTCGCTTACGGTGGCGATTTGGGCGTGGCTCTCCACAACGGCACTCCACCCGTTGCGCTCCTCGCGCAGGATCTCGTCGTAGAGTTCGGCCTGTTGCCACTCGACCCGGAGTGCGGCGGCGCGGGTGGCATCCAGCGTGCGGCGACGGGCGCCCCACCCGAATATCGGAACCGAGAGACGGGCAAAGAGTTCTCCGTCGAGGGAGGTCGTTCCTCTTCGGTTTGGGGCTTGCGGCTGCCACACGCCGCGCACTCCGAGGTGCAGTTGTGGATTGTAGTTGGACCGCTCGATGCGGATCTTGTTGCGGGCTATTTCGCTACGCAGGCGGGCCGATCGGAAATCGGGGCGTGCATCGAGGATCTTTTCAAAGCCGAGGCGTTGGGGTAGCGGTAGGCTGTCGAGGATCGACTCCGCGAGGGTGACGGGCTGATCACTCGGCATTCCGCGCAGGATGTTGAAGTTGTGCAACGCCTCTTCGAATTGCTGCTCCGTGACGAGAAGCTCATAGTTGGCGGTACTTAGGCGGGCCTCAATCATCAGCAGATCGCCGCGTGCAATGTACCCTTCGCGGAAACGCTCGTCGATTACCCGTTTCAGCGAGCCGATGATCTCCACATAGCGCCGTTGCGCCTTGAGAAACTCCTCTTTGGCCGATAGGTTCCAGTACGCGTAGTCGGCGGCATGGCGGATCTCGAGTTCGGTCGAGATCTCCTCTTCGCGGCTTGCCGAACTCTCGAGCACGGCCCCTCGCAAGGTGGCCCGCAAGCGACCTCCCTCGTAGAGCGGGGCGGTGATTTCGGGCTGGAGCGAGAAGTTCCAGGGCTTGATCCCCTCTTCATGGCGTAGGGCGTAGTCGAAGTTGCCCGAGAGTGAGAGGCGGGGTAGGAGATTGCTCTCGGCCACCGCCTCTCGTGCCGCCATCTCGGCCGTGTGGGCGCGAGCGGCTTGCAGCGGATAACTGTGACGGAGCACCGCTTCGCGATAGGAGGCAAGGCCGATTTGTCCCTGGGCGAAATGGGTTGCGGGGAGCATCAGCAGGAGGGCAAGAAGGAGTCTATACATGGCGTGTAGGGGGGTTGAATCCGATAAAAGAGGGCATAGAGCACGGGCAGTAGCCCAATGGTGAGTAGGGTACCGACAAAGAGCCCGCCCATGATGGTGGCGGCCATGGCTCCAAACAGGGAGTCGAAGAGCAGGGGGATCATTCCCAGGATGGTGGTCCCCGAGGCAACCAGCACGGGGATGGCCCTTTGGCGCGTGGCCTGGGTGAGGGCTTCGTAAGGGCTTCGGCCCTCTCGGCGTAGACGCTCGACCTCGGAGAGTAGCACCACGCTGTTTTTGATATTCATCCCCACCAGCCCCAGCAGCCCGAGCAGGGCGAAGAAGTCGAAGAGTTTTCCTGTGAGCAACAGTCCGGGGACTACACCCACCAAGATGAGGGGTTGAAGCAAAAGAATCAGGATCGGATTTCGGAAGTTTCCGAAGAGCAAGAGCAGGACGAGGAAGATCAACAGAGCCGTCAGGGGCAGTTTCTCCTGCAGAGCATGGTTCGATTCGGTTTGGCTCTCCTCTTCCCCGAAGGGGCGCAGGTGGTAGCCACTCGGAAGCGGAAGTTGGCGCACCGAGTCGTAGAGCGAGCGGAAGAGGAGTTTGGTGTTGACTCCGCGTCGGGGGTCGCATTGGGCCTTCATCACCCGTTCGCGGTTGAAGCGCTGGATGACGCTGCGCTCAAAATCGAAACGCAGGCTGTCGACAGCCTGCTCCAGCGAGTAGACTCGTCCAGCGGGCGAGAAGAGAGGAATGGCCTGCAGACTCGAGAGGTTGTAGTTCTCGATGTTTTCGTCCTTAAGAAGAATCGGCAGGATGCGATCTCCCTCGCGGTATTCGCCCAAACGGAAGCCGGCGGTCGAGAGGGTGATGCCTGCCGCCAAACGGCTACGCGAAATGCCGATGCGTTGCCCCTTCATCTGCGAATAGAGAGGGGTCCAAATCGGGATGCGGTTGCCCCAACTTTGGCGCACGTTTTGGGCTTGCGGGTTTCGGAGCAGGATGGCTTCGGCCCGATCGGTGAGCCGTTGCAGGGTGTCGATATTGGGGCCGATGAAGCCGAATTCGATCGCGGCATCGGGTACGGGCGAGAGTTTGAAGAGCGAGGAACGCAGCCACACATCGGGAAGTTCCTGCTCGACCCAACACGAAAAACGCTCCTCTACATCGGCTGTTTGGCGGGAGTCGTGGAGCTCGATGAGCAGATTGCCGAAGTGGGGCTCTCCGCTTTCGCTCGCCGATGCCAGGTAGTAGCGAGGCGGGGTACCCCCTGCGGTGAGCGACACGCGCTTGACCTCGGGTTGCGCGAGTAGCCACTCCTCCATGCGCAGGAGATGGTGCTCCGTGGCCCGGATATCGTAGCCGTTCGGAAGCCAAACATCGGCCCGAAAGTAGGGCTTGTCGAGGTTCGGAAAGAAGTTTTGCGGCATGCGCCCCATGCTCCACAATGCCCCTGCAAAGAGGAGCACTGCCCCCACTACAACCCCTGCACGATGGCGCAGGGCACCCTGCAACAAGCGGTCGAAGGTGCGGAAGAATGGCCCCGTATGGGGATCTTCGATCCGCTTGCTCGGACGTAGTAGGAGCTCCCCGAAGAGGGGTGTCTGTGTCAAGGCCAAAAACCAACTCAGCAGGAGCGAAAGGCTTACGACAATAAAGAGTGGGCGGATGATCTCGGCCACGGACGAGGGGGCGAGGTACAAAGGAAGAAAGGAGAAGATGGCGATCAGCGTGGCACCGAGCAGTCCTCGGGCGGGTTGTTCGGCACCGCGAATCAAGGCCGTTGTGCGCACCATGCCGAGGGCCATCTGCTGTTTGGCGTTGTCTGTCACCACAATGGCATTATCGACCAACATCCCCATGGCAATGATGAATCCGGCCAGCGAGGTGCGGTTCAGCCCCTCGCCCAGGGGTTGCATCCCCAGCAGGGTGCCACCGATGGCCAGCAGCAACGAAGAGCCGATCACCACCCCTTCGCGGCGGCCCATGGTCAGCATGATCATGCCGATGACGATCAGCAGCGACACCAAGAGGTTCCATAAAAAGGTGTTGGTCGCCTCGCGGGCGATTTGATCCTCGGGGTAGAGGCTTTCGAGTGTGAGACCGAGCGGAAGATCGAGCCCTTGGAGCGTGTGACGAACCGCCTCTCCGACCTTGACTACATCGCTCCCCGGCTCGGTCGAGATGCCGATACCGATCGCCGGGAGGCCGTTGACGCGCATGAGCGAGGGGGGCGGCGTGCGGTAGCCGCGCTCGATGCGGGCGACATCGCCCAACCGAAACTGTCTGCCATCGGAGGCCATCAGCAGTTGGTTCCGCAGGTCGTCGAGCGAGCGGTAGGAGCCGCTTTCGCGAAGGATGATCTCAAGGTCCCCGGCCTCTCGGGTACCGCTGTCGAAGAGTTGGTTTTGGGCTTCGATTGCCGCCACGATCGCCTCGGGGCGGATCGAGAATTCGGCCAACGCCGAGAGCGAAATATAGAGGTTGATCACAGGCTCTTGCTCGCCGAACAGAGCGATCTTTTGCACGCCGTCGATACGCATCAGGCGGGTGCGGATCTGTTGTGCCTCTTCGCGCAGTTCGCCGAAGGAGAACCCCGGGTCGGCCGTCAGTCCATAGTAGAGTCCGTAGAGCTCCCCGAAGTCGTCGTGTACGATCACTTCGGAGGCCCCTAAGGGGAGTTGTGGCGCGATGTTGAGGGTGCGTCTTCGGAGTTCGTCCCAGCATTGCGAGATCTCGTGCGGAGGGGTTGCCGGGTCGAGTTCCACACGAATCAAGGCCTCGCCAAAGCGCGATTCGGAGGTGATCTTATGCACCGAAGCCATGGATTGGATCTCCCGTTCAATTGGCTCGGTGATCAGTTGCTCGACCTCCTCGGGGGTGGCTCCCGGGTAGTGGCACGAAAGGGCTGCCGTCTTGATGCGGAAGAGCGCATCCTCCTTCTTTCCCAGGTGGCGAAATCCCAATATTCCGCCCACAAGAAAGATCAGCAGGATGAACCAGAGGAGCGGCCGATGCTCCAGGGCAAGGCGGGGAAGAGATTTCATGGTTGCTCGTCGTTATCGTTCTTTATTATGCGCACCTGCTCCCCCTCCTTCAGTTGATAGAGGCCGGCCGTTACGATCCGATCTCCGGCCCGAAGGCCGCTGTCGATCGCGATGCGATCCCTTCCCACGGGATTTCCGATCCGCACACGATGCCGCTCGACGCGATTCGAACGGTCGATCACCCAGACCCAGGTTCCCCCGCCGGCGGGGGCATAGATCGCACGCAGCGGCACCGAGACGGCCTCTTTTTCGGGGTCGGCGAGTTGCATCAGGATCGTACACGACATTCCGGGCGCGATGGGGTAGCGGGCCGTGTCGGGGTTCACGAGGGTAAGCGAGGTGGGGAAGCCCGAACCATCGGACGAGGTGCGGGCATGGTTCTTCAGGCGGGCTTCGAAGCGCACGCCCCGGTAGTTGTCGAAGCGGACTTGGAAGTGTGTGGTCGGAAGATCGAGCAGACGTACCAGCCCCTCGGGAGCGGTGAACGAGACGGTGCGCGTGAGCGGATTCACCAAGCGGGCAATCGGCTCGCCGGCCGAGACCCGCTGATAGGTATCGACATAGGTGGCCTCGATTACACCCTCGAACGGAGCGCGTATCTTTGTGTCGTTGAGCATTTTGAGCGAGTTTTCGTAGATCGAACGGGCTTGGGCATGGCGCGTTACAGCCTGCTCATATTCCTGGAGCGAGATCGCCTCGTGGGCCAACAACCGTTTCATGCGCTCGAGGTGCGAGGAGGCCTCCTCAAAGGCTGTGCGGTCGGCCTGGACGACGATCTCCACTTCGCGTGGGTCCAACTCGGCAATCAGGGCTCCACGGCTTACGCTTCGCCCCTTCGAGACCGGCACATCGAGGATCTGTCCTCCGATGCGAAAGGCTAAATTGACGGCATCGTCGGGCGTGGAGAGCCCCACAAACTCCTTCTCGAGGGTCGTCAGGCTCTCTGCGGTAGCCGCTTTTACGGTGTGTACCTCGCTCTTCGAGGGAGGCTTTCTCTCTTTCGAGCACCCTATAGGCAGCAGACACAAGAGGATCAAGGCGCGGAGCCCGTTGCCAAGGCTTCGCGATAGGCTCTCTTTTCGGTGTGTGGTTCGATAGCGTAAAGACATAAAATGAGATGTTGGCTTTCGCGAGAAAACCAACATCTGTACCAAAAACACGAATCTTCTTTCTAAGGGGCTCTTTTGAGGTCTATTCGAGCTCAATATCGCGACAATTCCGCTTGTCGACAATCACTCCGTCTTCGAGGGTCACCACTCCGTTATTCGCTCGGAGCAGAGTACGGATCGTATGAACGTCCATGTTGCAGCAACGAACCGGTCGGCTTCCGTGGAATGACCACAAGGCTTCGTCGTTGAGGTGGTCGGGTGTCAGGCAGATGACGGTAGCCCCCTCTCGGTCGGCACGGTCGATGAGCATTCGCAGACGGTGGGCGCAGCCGTTGCGCAGTCGTTTGAAGTTGTTCACGCAGAGCATGTAGAGTCTACCTTCGGTCTCCAACACCTCCTCGGTGATGTCGCCCGTGTGGTCGCGCAGGGCGAACTCCGCAATTGAGGCGCGAATCGATGGGGTATTGAAGTTCGTGCGGGTCTCGACCCACTCCCAGCGGCTTTCGTCTTGCCATTCGGTGTCGGTGAGTGCAAATTCACGGATCTTTCCCGTCTCCAGGTTGCGGTAGATCAACAGGGTTTCGAGTTGTTCGTCCTCCTCCTTCAGGGTGTCGGCATCGGGATTGAGTCGCTCGGTGCGCAGATCCACCCCCACCTTATAGGGAAGGAAGTCGACAAAGGGGAGGTGGCGGCTGCAGTAGATGCCCAACCCCATCGAACCACTAAAGAAGAGGAGCATGAGCGCAAGTTCGGCCGGCTTGAAGGCGAAGATCTTGTCGGGGCGGTAGCGATACCACACCACAAAGGCCGGGGGGAGGAGCAGTAGGTTCTTCAGGAAGGTCTCCCAAGGAGAGAGTTTCAGCGCCTCGCCGAAGCATCCACAATCCTCCACCGGAAGCACCGTGGCGCTCAACAGGGTGAGGAGGGTGAAGAAACACATCGAGAGCAGCGCAAAGATCGAAACCAATCGAATACGCACCTTGAACAGGAGCATACAGCCCATCATCAACTCGGCACCGCACAACCAGATCGAAAAGGCCATCGCCAAGGGGTTTAACTCCTCAAATCCGTAGATGGCCAGGTACTCGCCCACCTTCAGGGCGGTGCCCCAAGGGTCGATTACCTTGCTGAATCCCGAAAGGATGAAGGTGATGGCCAAGACGGCGCGGCAGACTCTGGCGAGCGATTTCAGTAGGCGTGGTTGCATTGTCTATCGCTCGATTAAGGGGGTTAGCACGGTTTGGATGCGCTCGAAGATCGCATCGGGAGAGGCCATGCCCCCACGACCGTCGTCGCAAGAGATCACACGCAGGGCTTCATCGCGCTCGGCGGCCGAGAGGTAGACCTCGCGCACGCACTGCTGCAGCGAGAGCGACCCCTCGTGAATGTCTTTTGCTCCCTGCAGATAGTCGCGATCGTCGCCCTCGCGCTGCTCGGAGAGTTTGCGCTCCGTAAAGGCGAAGGGGACATCCAAAAAGAGCGAGAGGTCGGGACGAGGAATCCCGTAGTAGTTGTACTCCAAGTCGAGGATCCATTCCGCCAGGCGGTCGCGCTCCTCGCGCGTAGGGAGTTTGGCGCATTGGTAGCCGATGTTCGAGTAGACATAGCGATCCAAGACAACCACCTTCCCTTCGTCGAACCATCGACGGATCTGCTTCGCCGCATCGTTTCGGTCTCCGGCATAGAGCAGGGCCACCAAATAGGGGTCTACTTGCTCCACCGAGCCGAATTCGCCTCGCAGGAAACGGGCGATCAACTCCCCGAAGACGGGGGCATCGAAACGCGGGAAGTGGAGGTATTCGGTCTGCAGCCCCTGCGCCTCGAGGTGCTGGCGCAGGCGTTGAATTTGGGTCGATTTTCCGGCTCCATCGAGCCCTTCGAGGACAATAAGCATAGGGTTAGCCGATTTTTGGGTTATCGTAACATGCGGAGAGCACGCTTCAAGGCGGCCTCCAGCTGATCAATCTCTTCGCGGGTGTTGTATAGGCCGAACGAGGCACGACACATTCCCTTTACGCCGTAGTGTTTCATCACGGGTTCGGCGCAGTGCTGTCCCGTGCGGATGGCCACTCCTTGTTTGTCGAGGATCATCCCCACATCGTAGGGGTGTGTACCCTCGATCGTAAACGAAAGAATGGCGCATTTCGAGGGATCGGTGCCATAGATCCTCAGCCCGTCGATCGCTTGCAGACGCTCGGTGGCGTAGCGCAACAGCTCCTCTTCGTGGGCCTCCACCGCCTTCAGGTCCAACCCCTGCAGGTAGCGGATTGCCTCGCCGAGTCCGGTGGCTCCAATGAAGTTGGCCGTGCCGGCCTCAAATTTCAGGGGCAATTCGGCATAGGTCGTGCGCTCGAACGAGACCCGATCCACCATGTCGCCGCCACAGAGGAACGGAGGCATCTTTTCCAGGAGGTCGCGCTTGCCGTAGAGGACACCGATGCCCGTGGGGCCGTAGAGCTTGTGGCCCGAGAAGGCATAGAAGTCGCAATCCAACTCTGCGACATTCACTCCGCCGTGTACCACCCCCTGGCAACCATCCACCACAACCACCGCGCCTACGGCATGGGCGGCATCAATAATGGGCTTCAGTTCGGGGCGTGTGCCCAATGTGTTCGAGGCCTGGGTGATAGCTACCACGCGCGTACGCTTGTCGAGCAGCTCCGCAAGGGTCTCGATTTTCAGGGCTCCCCCATCGTCAAACCTTAACACGCGCAACTCGGCCCCTTTGCGTTCACACATCAACTGCCAAGGGACAATGTTCGAGTGGTGCTCCATCTCGCTGACCACGATGTTGTCCCCCTTTTGGAGAGCCATCTCGCAGTAGCTGTAAGCCACGGTGTTGAGCGAGGCGGTGGCTCCGGCCGTAAAGATCACCTCGGCTCGCTCGCGGGCTCCGATAAAGCGACGCACCTCTTCGCGTGCCGCCTCATACTGCTCGGTCATCTGTTCGGCCAAGAAGTGGGCTCCGCGGTGGATGTTGCCGTTGAGTGTGCGGTGTAGTTCGTTGATCTTCTCGATCACGCACTGCGGTTTCTGGGCCGTGGCCCCACTATCCAAGTAGACCAAGGGGCGGCCATAGACCTCGCGCTCGAGAATCGGGAAATCTTTTCGTATGTCGTGCAGATTCAGCATGGGCTACATGGCTTGCAGTTTCTCGGTAACCAGTTCGCAGAGCAACTCCCCGAGGGCGGGATTTGCGTGGTGGCAGACCACATCTCCGGCAAAGCCTTCGATCTGCAGGCGACGGGCCTGCTGTTCGGTAAGGCCTCGTTGGCGCATGTAGAGGATGGCATCTCCGTCGAGCTGTCCCACGGTGGCACCGTGAGAACACTTCACATCGTCGGCATAGATCTCCAATTGGGGCTCGGTGCGGATGCGTGATCCGGGCGTGAGCTCGATGTTGCGGCTCGTCTGGCGGGCATCGGTGCGCTGGGCATCGGGCGCCACATAGACCAAGCCGCTGAAACGACCAAAGGCCTCCTGGCCGCTTGCTACCCCCTTGACCAGCGAGTTGCTACGGCAATCGGGCGCGTTGTGCTCGGTACGCAGCGCCACCTCGCAGTGCTCCTTCGGGGCGACGAGGAAGAGGCCGCGCAGGCGACTCTCGGCGTTCCGACCCTGGAGCGAAAAGGTGAAATCAGCATTCGAGGAGCCGATTTGCAGCAGCGTTACATCGCTCGAGGAACCCTCCTCTTGTTGGATCTTCACCGTGCGGAAAGCCTCGCGCACAAAGATCTCAGTAAGCTCCAAGCGGGCACCTTGCTCTACGCGGATCGTGGAATCGCTGCTGTCGGCAGCCTGGTGCAGAAGCACGATTTTTCGCTCTGTGCCTGCCTTTACCACCCACTCACCCAACGCTGCGGCCTCCATAACCTCCACATCCGAGAGGGTGGCGAGTCGTTGTAGAATCTTCGAGTGTTCCATTACTCCTCCTTGTAGTCGTTAATCAACCAATCGTAGCCCTCCTTTTCGAGCTTCAGGGCCAGCGACTTATCGCCCGAGTAGATGATGCGTCCCTTGTAGAGCACATGGACAAAGTCGGGGACGATGTAGTCCAGCAGGCGCTGATAGTGGGTGATCACCACCGTAGCATTTTCGGGGGTGTGGAGCTTCGTAACGCCCGTGGCTACGATGCGCAGGGCATCAATATCCAACCCCGAATCGGTCTCGTCCAAGATGGCCAACTTGGGCTCCAGCATCGCCATCTGGAAGATCTCGTTCTTCTTCTTTTCTCCTCCCGAGAAGCCCTCGTTTACTGCACGCGACGTGAGCTTCGAGTCCAACTCAACAATGGCACTCTTTTCGCGCATCAGCTTCAGAAATTGGGCCGCCGTGAGGGGCTCTTCGCCACGGAACTTGCGCTGTTCGCTGACGGCCTGCTTCATAAAGTTGGCCATCGAGACGCCGGGAATCTCCACGGGATACTGAAAGCCCAGGAAGAGACCCATCGAGGCTCGCTCCTCGATCGGGAGCTCCAAGAGATTCTTGCCCTCGAAGATCACCTCGCCGGCCGTTACGGTGAATTTCTCGTTGCCGGCCAACACCGAGGCCAAGGTCGACTTACCCGAGCCGTTGGGCCCCATGATGGCGTGTACCTCGCCGGCCTTCACCTCCAGGTTGATCCCCTTGAGGATCTCCTTGTCGCCGACCGAGGCGTGCAAATTTTTAACACTTAACATATTTCGTTTTTTTTGTTTTACTAATCTGTTTGTTTTGCAGAGTTTTCCTACCCTCCTTCCAGTAGGCTCCCTGCTTGCTAACTCTTACCACCCCAATTTAGATTCGAGCTTCCAGAGCCTTGAATCGTGAATTGAGAATTGTGCTTTGAGAATTTACCCTACCGAACCCTCCAAACTCAGAGCCAAAAGCTTTTGAGCTTCGACGGCAAACTCCATCGGGAGCTTTGCGAGTACCTCTTTCGCGTAGCCATTGACAATCAGGCCCACGGCATCTTCGGTGTTCAAGCCACGCTGACGGCAGTAGAAGAGCTGCTCTTCGGAGATCTTCGAGGTCGTGGCCTCGTGCTCCAATACGGCCGAGGGGTTGTGGCAGTCTACATCGGGGAAGGTGTGGGCACCGCACTTGTCGCCAATGAGCAACGAGTCGCACTGCGAGTAGTTGCGGGCTCCGTCGGCCCCCTTCGCTACCCGTACCAAGCCTCGGTAGGAGTTTTCGCTACGGCCGGCCGAGATACCCTTCGAGATGATGTGTGAGCGGGTATTGCGCCCAATGTGAATCATCTTGGTTCCGGTGTCGGCCTGTTGGAAGTGGTTGGTCATGGCCACGGAGTAGAATTCGCCCACCGAGTTGTCGCCCAACAGCACGCAACTCGGGTATTTCCAGGTGATGGCCGAGCCGGTCTCCACCTGTGTCCACGAAAGGCGGCTATTCTCGCGACACAATCCGCGTTTGGTCACGAAGTTGTAGATACCGCCCTTTCCCTCTTTGTCGCCCGGGTACCAATTCTGTACCGTGGAGTACTTCACCTCGGCATCGCGCTCCACAACGATCTCCACCACCGCGGCGTGGAGTTGGTTCTCGTCGCGACGCGGGGCTGTGCAGCCCTCCAGGTAGCTCACATACGACCCCTCGTCGGCTACGATCAGCGTACGCTCAAACTGACCCGTGCCGGCGGCGTTGATGCGGAAGTAGGTCGAGAGCTCCATTGGACAGCGTACCCCCTTGGGGATGTAGCAGAATGATCCGTCGGAGAAGACCGCGGCATTCAAGGCGGCGTAGAAATTATCCGTATGGGGAACCACCGAGCCGAGGTACTTTTTGATCAACTCGGGGTGCTCTTTGATCGCCTCGGAGATCGAGCAGAAGATGATGCCCTTCTCTTTGAGGGTTTCGCGGAAAGTGGTCTTCACCGAGACGGAGTCCATCACGGCATCCACGGCCACGCCGGCCAGAGCCATCTGCTCCTCCAAGGGGATGCCCAATTTGTCGAAGGTGCGCTTCAACTCGGGGTCTACCTCATCCATCGAGCCGAGCTTCTTTTGCTGCTTCGGGGCGGCGTAGTAGATCACCTCCTGGAAGTCGATCTCCGGAATCCGAAGGTGTGCCCAAGTCGGAGGGGTGAGAGTTAACCAATGGCGGTAGGCCTTCAGGCGCATTTCAAGCATCCATTCGGGCTCACCTTTCTTCTCCGAGATGAGGCGAACAACCTCCTCGGAGAGCCCTTTGGGGATGATTTCGGTCTCGATGTCGGTCGTAAAACCATACTTGTAGTCGCTCTGTTGCAACTCATCGAGTATATTTTTTTCTGTCGTTGACATAGTCGGTTGTGTTTAATCAGACAAAGATACGAAAACAATTGCAAAACTCAAACCGAAACTCGCGAAAAAAGAGCCCTCCGACTTTTGGAGAGCTCTTTGTGGATTTTATTGGCCGTTATCTCGTGTAGAGCACCTGCAACCATTCAGCTTTTAACAACAGTTAAGCGATTGTTATATTTTGGGCCGAGGGGGAGCCGATGCGAAAACGAGGAGAAAACACTCCTCGTTTGTTCCTGCGCTATGATTTTTCCTCGTCGAAGAGCCGTTGCCAAAGCTCTTCATCTTTCCACCCCTCGGGGCTCCAATTCCAATGCTTTTTGCAACCGGCAAGGCGAAAGCCGGCACCCGAGAAGAGGGCTTGGCTGGCTTCGTTGTCCGACTCGATGTGGCACCACAACTGCTCCAAGGCCAGGGTGTTGCGAGCATACCCGACGACCAAACCCAGGGCCTCGCGGGCATAGCCTCTTCCGCGGTTTTCGGGGCGATGGATCAGGATGCCCAAGCCGGCGCGACGGTTCAGAGGGTCGATCTCGAAGAGGTCGAGCGTGCCGATTGCTTCGCCCGCCAGGGTCTCGATGATAAGCCGTTGCTGGTGAGCCGAGAAGGGGTCAAGAGATTGGTTTTGGGCAAACTGCTCGAGCGCATGGCGCGAAAAAGGGGCGAGGGTGCCACTCACATGCCATACTTCGGGGTCGTTCTCCCAGGCATACATCAACTCTACATCTTCGGGTTCAACCGCCCGAAGAGTTATCTTTTCTCCTTTCAAGTTCATGATTTACAGGCCGATGATCTTGTTGCGGATCAGCATGGCCGAACCCCAGGCGCTGGCCGACTCGGTCATCTTCGAGAGGCGGAACTTGGTATCCTTGTAGACCAGGTTGAGCGAATACTTGTTGGTAGCCGACTTAAGCGGAAGCATGATGTAGTCGCCGGCAGCCGCCAGGTTGCCACCCACAATCACCGTCTCGGGGTTGAAGGTGTTGATCAAGATGGCGATCGCCTTGCCCACCTTCTCGCCCGCCTCCTCGATGAGTTCGATCGAGAGGTTGTCGTCGTTTTTGGCCGCAGCGATGATGTCGTCGATGTGG
>CAJGDL010000034.1 GCA_904502075.1 uncultured Alistipes sp. | reverse complement strand
GGGGGTCGCTACCCCTCTACTTTGCAGGCTCCACCTCGCCTTTTTTGACTTTTGCAACACGCTACTCGGATTCTTGTGTACCGAAACGAAGATAGGGACGCAGCCTTTGGGCCTCGTCGGGTGTCAATATGTCCTCTTCAACCATCTCTTCTACGGTACTCCAACCTCCTTTCGATTTGCGCTGTTGTCGCTTGCTTATTAGTTTTCTAAATGTGCGCGGCTCCATATAGGGATGACCCTTTATGCGCTCAGCGGGCGCAAAGTTAATATCAATTTTTTGAATTTGAAAGGAATCGCACCAAATTTGTTGCAAAATTTTCTCATAATTGGCCTCTGTTACCCCTTTTACCTCCGCAAGTTGCTCTACACGGTGGAATCCACCGAGCCTGTTGCGGTAGCGAATGATCTCCATGACCGTCTTTTCGCCAATACCGTAGACCGACCGAAGGGTGGCCGAATCGGCCCCGTTGAGCTCCACGGGGGCCTCAAAGGGGTCCTGCTTGGGGGCGGGGAAGAGGAGCCAGGGGGTCAATAGGTCGGTAATCGAATCCCCAATAAAATTCAGTTCGCGCATCTCCTCAGTGGAGCGGATGCCACGGCGGCGGTGGCAATCGACAAAGGCCTCGCTCCAACGGATCGAGAATCCCATGGCACGCAACACCTCCACCGTGAGGCTGTCGATCGGGATGGCCGCTTTCGGGGGTTGGAACGTGCGACGGGGAGCCGAGTCAAACTCTCGCCAAGCACCCTGGGCCTTGGGTTGAAAGGCATATTCACGGCCGATGCGCACATAGGGCCGAACACGCTGAAAGAGCGAATCGGTCATGCCGTAGATCCCATCCAAATCCTCGGCCATGCGGTAGACCTTGCCCGCCGCGCGGTAGTGAAGCAGTTGACGTGCCTGCATCTTCGAGAAGCCGAGCAACTTGAGCGAGTCGTAGGAGATCGTGTTGGGGTCGAAATAAAAGAGGTGGATCGAGTCAGCCGGCAGGGGATCATCGGCCAGTTGCAGAGTCTCCACGCGGTGATCCATGCGGCGCACCTCGACCACAAACCACCCTACCCCCACCAAAAGCATCAGCGGAATGAAGAGCATCAGCCCCCGAATCTCTCGCGAATCAAAGTACCCCATAGGCCAGACGGTTTACCACTGTGCTTCGTCCGAGAGCCAAAGTTTGCGGTAGCGACGCGAGGGCGAGGGGACTAACTCTCCCAGCCCATACTCACTCCACCGCTCATCCACCCGATGGATCGTCTCGGGAATCGAGGTTACGATATTGGGAAAACGGGCGGGGTTCTTCCCCACCCCGGGGCGTTTGCTTCGGGCATCGAGGATAAGCGACCCCTCCCAAAGCGAGAGATCGCGCCCGGGGTCGGTATTGGCTGCGGCCAACCACAAGAGATCCTCGTCGTTCATGAAACCGGCCGCGCGGTAATCGAAGAGCAGGACAAAATGGATTCCGCGCAGGTTGTTGCGCTCCAAATAGGCCGGCACATCGACCTCGTCGTAGCAGTCGCGGTCGGCATAGAGCACCAGCGTACTCCACCGCTCGACAAAGGCAGTATTGACCAACTGCACCCCGCCGACGGGCTCGTAACTGCGCGGAAGCGTGATCTTGGGCTCGGGAGTCGCGGGGTCGATCCGCGAGGCATCGAGAAAGGCCTTTCCCCCATAACCGCAGGTAGCCGTGGCATGATCCAACACATCGAGCACCCCCTCACCGAAGTGGATGTCGCGCACGGGATCCACCCGGCGGATAAGGGCTGCCAGGGAGTCCAAGGAGCGAATATCACACGCCGAAGAGGTTACCATCAGATATTTGTTGAACATCATCTGTCCGGCCCCCCAAAGCCCCTGGGCCACCTTGCGGGCCTGCCCCTCGTAGCGATGGTCGATCGAGACCACGGCCAGGTTGTGGGCCGTACCGGCCGTGGGCATCCAAAGATCGCGCACCTCGGGCTGCACGGCCAGGCGGATCGGAGCCAGGAAGATCCGCTCCGTAGCCTTGGCAATGTAGGCATCCTCCTGGGGAGGAACGCCCACAATCGTCGCGGGCCACACGGCCGCACGGCGATGGGTGATCGCCGTCACATGGAGGCGCGGATAGCGATCCGTGAGCGAGTAGAAGCCCGTATGGTCGCCAAAGGGCCCCTCCACCACCTTCTCCTCCGCGGGATCGACATAGCCCTCGATCACGAAATCGCAATCTTCGGGGATAAAAATGTCGTTCGTGAGCGACTTGACAAGCGTTACCGGTTTGCGGCGCAAAAAGCCGGCCAAGAGGTATTCGTCCATGTTGTCGGGCATGGGGGCCGTAGCGGCATAGGTATAGGCGGGATCACCTCCCAAGGCCACCGTCACGGGCATCTTGCGCCCCAAACGCTTGTAGGCCTCGTAGTGGCGGGCTCCGGTCTTATGCAGGTGCCAATGCATGCCCGTGGTGTTGCGATCAAAGAGCTGCATGCGGTACATTCCCACATTGCGAATACCTGTCTCGGGGTCGATCGTATTGACCATCGGGAGAGTAACAAAACGACCTCCGTCACAAGGCCAACACTTAAGAATCGGGAGCTTGGTGAGATCCACCTCGTCGCCCTGCCAAACCACCTCCTGCGCGGCACCGCGCCCCTTGCGGGTGCGGGGCATCCAGCGCGACACCTCGGCCAATAGGGGCAACATCTTGAGTTTGCCCCACAACCCATCGGGCGGCGTGGTGGCCTGCTTAAGCAGGGAGTCGATGCGTTCGCCGATCTCCTCCAGGCGCTCCACGCCCAGGGCCAGGGCCATACGGCGATCGGACCCCATCATATTGGTTACGACCGGGAAATCGCTTCCGGTCTGTTCGAACAAAAGAGCCGGACCGCCCCCCGGGGTCTTGGAGAGGCGGTCGGTGATCTCTGCTATTTCGTATTCGGTCGATACGGGCACCTTAACCCGCACCAACTCACCCTCGCGCTCCAAGCGTTCGAGGTAGGTTGCAAGCGAACGATACATACTCTCTTTAACGTCTGAAAATATTGAGGTGAGAGAGCAACGGGTTGCGACGATCCAAGAGCGCAAACTCCAAGAGCAGAAGCACCAAAGCCACCACCAGGGCATAAGCATACTGCTCGTTATACTCCTCGAAGCGCAGGGTCTCCAACTCGCTCTTCTCCATTGCATTGATCTCACGCACCACCTCATCAAGACCCAAATCCTGCTTCGAGGCACGCACATAAAGGCCATCGGTGGCTTGGGCAATCGACTCCAGGGTCGCCTCGTCGAGTTTGGTTACCACCATATCGCCCTTCTCATCCTTGAGGAACTCTCCGTCGATCTGAATCGGAGCCCCCTCGGGCGTTCCGATACCGATCGTGTAGATACGAATTCCCTCGGCCTTGGCCTGCTCGGCAGCGGCCATTATATCTCCGGAATGTCCCTCACCATCGGTGATCAAAATAATGGCCCGACTGCGATTCACCCCCGTAGTACTCGAAAAGGAGATCGTAGCCAACGACAAGGCCTGGGCCAGGTCGGTACCCTGCACCGATACCAGCGAGGGAGAGATCCGCTTCGTAAAGGCGCGCGCCATGCGGTAGTCGGTCGTAATCGGGAGCTGCACCTTCGCCTCTCCGGCAAAGACCACGAGCCCCACACGATCCTGCTTGAGCCCTTCGAAGAGCTTGCCGATGGCATACTTCGTGCGCTCGAGGCGCGAGGGTTCGAAGTCCTCGGCCAGCATCGAGTTCGAGACATCGACCACAAGCATCATCTCAATTCCTTCGCTCTTCTCCTCCTTCAACTTCGAGCCAAACTGCGGACGCGCCACGGCAATCACCAAAAAGAAGAGCGACACGAGCAGCAGAAGCATCTTCAAAACATTGCGTCCCTTGGAGTAGTCGGGCATCAAGGCTCGAAGGGTCGTAGATTCTCCAAAACGAGCCAAACGACGACGACGGCGCACGGCAGCCACTCCGTAGAGAACCACCACAAGCGGGATCAAAATCAAGAGCCACAAAGCGGCCGGATAAGCAAATCTAAACATCTATGGAGCAAGGGTTTATATCGGGTTATTTTTCAATTTATATCATTCGTTTCGGAAGAAGTGATTCTGAAAATCGAGTTGGCTTACGGCAAGCGATTAAACAGCAATTTCGTGAGCAGAATCTCTGCCACCACAAGGAGAAGGGCCAGGAATAAGAGGGGCATAAACTTTTCGTTGTAGGTCGTAAACTCGAAAACCTCCACCTTGCTCTTCTCCAATTGATTGATCTCCTCATAGATGGCTCGCAACGCTTCGTTATTTGTCGCACGGAAATAACGGCCGCCGGTGAGTTCGGCAATCTTTCCGAGGGTCTTTTCGTCGATCTCCACCGGTTGCTTGATGAAGGTCAACTTTCCAAACATATCGTAGGCCGGATAGGGAGCCTCTCCGCGCGTTCCGACACCGATCGTATAGACACGGATACCCGTTTCGCGGGCGATCTCGGCCGCCATCAGCGGGGCGATCTGTCCGCGGTTGTTCACGCCATCGGTCAAGAGGATCACCACCTTCGATTTGGCCTCGCTCTCGCGCAGTCGGTTGATAGCCGTAGCCAATCCGTTACCGATGGCCGTACCATCCTCGATGATACCGCTTCGCAGACGAGCCAAAAGGGTCTGCAACGTGGCATAGTCGGTCGTCAGGGGACTCTGCGTGAAGGCCTCCCCGGCAAAGACCGTGAGACCGATGCGGTCACCCGCACGATCGGCAATAAACTCTCCGGCCATCTGCTTGGCGGCCTCCAAGCGGTCGGGCTTGAAGTCACGAGCCAACATCGAACCCGAGATATCGAGTGCCAGCACGATATCGATACCCTCGGTCGAGGTATTGGTGTTGTGCTCCGAGGTTCGCGGTCGTGCCAAGGCAAGAATCATCAACGCCACGGCAGCACAGCGCAAGACGAAAGGGAGATGACGTAAGTAGTAACGCCAAGTGCGCGGAGCACGCTTCAACCCTTGGAGGGTAGAAAACT
Organism: uncultured Alistipes sp.; assembly: GCA_904502075.1. Taxonomy (GTDB): domain Bacteria; phylum Bacteroidota; class Bacteroidia; order Bacteroidales; family Rikenellaceae; genus Alistipes. The sequence continues at coordinate 9,680 of CAJGDL010000034.1, read as the reverse complement.
GAAGGGTTGCTCCCCCTTTCAAGGTACGGTAGAGATACCACCCCACCATCGGGATGAGGATCAACAAAGCCCACAACCAGTGGGGCGAATGAAAGCTGTATTCCATTTTTTCAAAAAAGTCTAATCAACGGAGGCAAGGGAAAAATGCGTAGGTGCAGGATTTACCCGTGAGCCTTCCTATGCACTATTTTTTGATTTTAGAGGAGCAGATTTTTCTTCGACCGACGATTGCCATAGATGGGTTGTACTTCGGGTACTACCCATTCTTGCCAAGCAAGGAGAAGGAAAAGATGCCCTATAAAATCAAAAAATTACCAGTTTTTATTCCCCTTCACAACCACAGCCCGCCTCTCTTTGAGCTTCTCCTGGGTCTCATCCTCCTGTGCCTGAATTGCCTCGAGCATCTGCTCCAACTCCTGATCGGAGAGCGATCCCTCCTGAGGTTGAGGCTCTGCTTGCTGCTCCTGGGGTTCTCCCTGTTGCTGCTCGGGTTGTTGCTCCTGCTGCGGATTCTGTTGATCCTGGTTCTGCTGCTGATCCTGGTTCTGCTGTTGTTGTTGCTGTTGCTGCTGGTCTTGATTCTGCTCGTTCTCCTGCTGCTGCATCTGCCGTTTGATGAGCGTATAGTTGAACTTGGCATCCTCGTCGGCAGGGTTCAACCGCAGAGAGGATTTCAGACTCTCCAGAGCCTCGGGCAACTTCTGCTGTTTATACTGCACATCAGCCAGGTTGTAGTAGGCTTCGGCCCGCTCCTCGGGAGTGCGGAGCGAATCTGCAGCCGCCCGCCGCAGAGCCTCGGCCGCCTTGTCGTACTGCTCGGTGCGGTAGAGGGCATTGCCGAGGTTGTAGGTTGCCTCCCAGCACTCGGGAGCAAACTCTCCGGCCTCGCGGTAGCGGTCGATACTGCGGTCGTACTTCTCGCTTTCGAAGGCACGATTGCCACGGCGCACCAAACTGCGCTCGGGATACTTCTGTGCCCAAGCAGGCAATGCGACAAGCAGCAGGAGGAGCACTCCCAACCACCTCATGCGCGGCATAATCATCTTATCCATGACTCCTCTTTTCATCATTTTCAGCCATTAACGACCCCCTCCCCCTCCGAGGGAACCTCCTCCTGGAGTTTGGTCTCCTCGACAAAGTAGTAGGCCTTCGTGTAGTCGTTTTCATTCTGCTCGGCCTCGGGCTCGAACTTGGCAAATTTCACCAAATCTCCGTTGCGCAGGATGGCTCCGAGATCCATCGCCGCCTTCTTGGGCAACTCTTCTTGAGAGAGCGAACGGAGCGCCTCGATGATCTCGTCCGAGGTCATCTCCATGGCTCCGATGCCGTAGCGACCATCCAGGTAGGTACGCAGGATATCGGTAAGTTCCGAGTAGTAGCCTTTGTAGTTGCCATGCTGCCAAAGTTTGCGGTGGTGCAACTCCTCGAGCGCACGGATGGCCACCACATGGGGCGGAAGGGGCGGAGCAGGCTTGAAGAGGTCGCCCAACTTCTTGCCACGGCGTGCCAACTCGCGCCTTATCAAGTAGAAGGCAACGGCGATCAGAAGCAGAGCGAGGAGCCCCCACAGCAGATAGCCACTCACCTCGCCGAATTTGAACGAGAGGTTTCTTTGGGGCTTCAGATCGCGCACCCCTGCCGCCATAGCGGCCGAGTCGATCTCGATCGGAGCCACCACCAAGCGGAGTGAATCCTCGGCGTAGAGGGTATCAACCATGTTCTTGTCGGCATAGAGTACCATCGCACGCCCTAGGTGAATAAGTCCCTCATCGAAGGCCTGCATGCGGTAACGCTTGCGCAGATACAACATACGCCCCTCGCGTTTCAGGGTGTCAGCCGGGAACTCCTCCACGAGTTCCACATCGGCCTCTCCCTCCCGTTTTTCGTGTCTGAATTTCGGGAATTCAGCGACCTGCGCCAAGTCGCGCGCGACCTCGATCGAATAGGTGAAGCAGTCACCGATACGGATTGTATCGGGCTCCACAGTGGCCGACACACGCGGCGGCTGCGACTGGGCTCGAAGCCCCATAGCAAAGGCCACAAGGGCTATAATCGTGAGCGAGAGAAGACGTTTCATCGTTTTTTGAAGAGTTTGATCAGTTCTACGACATAATCCTCATTGGTCAGGATAGATGCCGTGTCTATTCGGTTGTGTTTCAAAAGGCTCTCCATCTCGGCACTCCGTTTCTCGGTCTCGACACGGAAATACTCTCTTACGGCACGCGACGAGGTATCGATCCATGATTTCTCGCCCGTCTCGGCATCGCGCAACTCCACGATTCCCACATCGGGCAACTCCTGCTCGCGCGGATCGACCACTCGAATGGCCACCAGGTCATGCTTCCCACCGGCAATCTTCAAGGCATCGGATAATACCTCGCGATCCGACTCCGGATTGATAAAGTCGGAGAGGATAAAGGTCGTGCAGCGCTTCTTGATCACATTCGTCAGGTAGCGCACCGCCTCTGAGAGCTTCGTCTCGCGGTGCTCGGGCTCGAAGCCGATGAGTTCGCGGATGATCATCAGAATGTGGCTACGCCCCTTTTTGGGGGGTATAAACTTCTCGATGCGATCCGAGAAGAAGATGCAACCCACCTTGTCGTTGTTCTGGGCGGCCGAGAAGGCCAACACAGCGGCGATTTCGGTGATGATGGACTTCTTCATGCGCTCCGTAGAGCCGAAGAGACGCGACGAGGAGACATCCACCAAGAGCATCATGGTCAGCTCGCGCTCCTCCTCATAGACCTTGATGTGAGGGGTGCGGGAGCGGGCCGTAACGTTCCAATCGATGTCGCGCACATCATCTCCGGCACGGTACTCGCGCACCTCCGAGAAGGACATACCGCGTCCTCGGAAGGCCGTGTGGTACTTTCCGGCAAAGATCTCATTCGAGAGACCGCGCGTCTTGATCTCTATTTTTCGGACTCGCTTCAGGATATCGTTTTCGTTCTCCTGCATGTTTTTTGGTTCTTTGAACGTGGCGGTTCGGAAAGGAAAACTATTCGTTAATTATTTGGGGGCGGGGTTTTCAAGGCTTGCCGTATTCGGCGTGGAGGGAGCATACTTGTCGTATGTGACCTTCACCTCGGATTGGACGTAACGCAGAAAACACTCCTCTTCCGCTCCTCCTTAATTATTTTGAGGCGGGGTTTTCAAGGCTTGCCGTATTCGGTGTGGAGGGAGCATACTTGTCGTATGCGACCTTCACCTCGGATTGGGCGTAACGCAGAAAACACTCCTCTTCCGCTCCTCCTTAATTATTTTGAGGCGGGGTTTTCAAGGCTTGGGAATTTGGTGTGGAGGGAGCATACTTTTTGTATGTGACCTTCACACCAGATTCCCGTAACGCCGAAAACACCCCTCAAAATGATTAAGGCACGATGACGTTATTCAAAATCTCAGTAATAATCTCCTCCGAGGTAATATTCTCAGCCTCAGCCTCGTAGGTAAGACCGATGCGGTGACGCAATACATCGTGGCAGACGGCACGCACATCCTCGGGGATGACGTAGCCACGGCGACGAATGAAAGCATAGGCACGGGCTGCCTTGGCCAGCGAGATCGAGGCGCGAGGCGAACCACCGTAGGCGATCAGCGACTGCAACTTTTGGAGGTTGTACTCGGCGGGTTCGCGCGTGGCGAAGATGATATCGATGATATACTTCTCGATCTTCTCATCCATATAGACCTCCTCGACCACCTTGCGTGCCTTGATGATATCCTCGGGCGAGATCACCTTATTGACCTCGGGCATACCGGCTCCCGAGAGGTTCATGCGCACAATGTCGCGCTCCTCCTGCTTCTTGGGGTAGGAGATTTTGGCCTTGAGCATGAAACGGTCTACCTGGGCCTCGGGGAGCGGATAGGTACCCTCCTGCTCCAGGGGGTTCTGCGTGGCCAATACCAAGAAGGGCTTGGGCAGGGGATAGGTCTCGTCACCAATGGTTACCTGACGCTCCTGCATCGCCTCGAGGAGGGCCGACTGCACCTTGGCAGGCGAACGGTTGATCTCATCGGCCAGGACGAAGTTGGCAAATACGGGGCCCTTCTTCACGACAAACTCCTCGCTCTTCTGCGAATAGATGAGCGTACCCAGGAGGTCGGCCGGCAAGAGGTCGGGGGTAAACTGAATACGCGAGAAATCGGCATCGACCGCCTTGGCCAACGTCGTGATGGCCAAGGTCTTGGCCAAACCCGGCACACCCTCGAGGAGGATGTGTCCGTTGGACAAAAGACCAATCAGCAGGGTATCGACCAGGTGGCTCTGCCCCACGATGACCTTCCCCATCTCCTGACGCAGCGTATCGACAAAGACCGATTCACGCTCGATGCGTTCGCTAAGTTCCTTGATGTTGATTACTTCACTCATAGTTCTATCTCTGTTTTGTTATTTTCGTTATTCGAAGCCTGAAAGTTTTCTATAAACGCACAATCGGTGGCAGATATTGCCCTTGAGCCCGGTTTTCTAAAATTGGGCGATCGGACGCACCGGTTGCACCACCTCCTTGGAGCGTTTGTAGGCCACGCCGCCATACATATCCAGACACCAGGCCTGATCGTTATCTCCCTCGGTGGAGGACCAATACCAAGCCTGAAGGAATCGTTGGCCCATCTTTTTGAGTGTGGCGTTTACTTTGGCCTTGGCCTTGAAGAGCTGAATCAACTCCTCCTTGGCGGGCATATACCACCCCTCGCCCTGCGATTTGCAGTAGCCAAACGAGGGAACGGAGGCTGCCACCCCTTTTGCTTGATTCGTCGCACCATTTTTCAAATCATTGGCCCCAACGAGACGATTCACACCGTTTGTATCCCACGAAAGTTTCTCCTCGGCCATCGAGACAATCTTTCCATGTTGGCCCGATGCATCCACCCAAAAGACAATACCGCGCAGACCGTTCTTGCTGTAGTAATCGCCCACCTTATAGCTCTCGCCCGTAGCGGTTGCAGTCGCGGTCGTTACCGTGGCAGAGGTTGTACCCGTCGCCGAAGGGGCCGAGGGGGTTGCTGATGGGAGGCGCGATTCACCGGCCGTCATGCGCACCGTCAAGTCGCTGGGAGTTCCCTTTTTGAGTTCCACCTCGCGCACCTCGGTACGGTAGCCCGCCTTTACGACCCACAAGGTGTGACGACCCGTCAGCACGCGGCTGTCCTGATAGGGGGTCTGACCGATCTTCTTACCATCGAGGTAGATATCGGCCCCCATGGGCTGTGAGGCCACCTTCAGCAGGCCGTAGACAGGTACCTGCTCCGAGAGTCGGAAGGATCGCTCCCCTCCCGTGCGCACCTCAATGATATCTACCATCTCCTCGTAACCCTCACAACGGCTCGTCACCGTGTAGGTACCTGCATCCAGCGGGCCACTCCACGAGCCGACACCCATCTTTTGGCCACTCACCCAGATCTCCGCCTTGGGGTTGGCGGCATTCAGCACCACCTCCGAAGAGTTGATCTGCAGACGAGCCTGCACCTTAAGGGTCTGCCCATCGACCAGGGTTACCGTCTCGTTATAGGCCAAATAGCCGGGCTTGAGCAGCTGCAAACGATGCTGGCCACCCGATAATTGGAGCCGGCAGGGGGTGGTTCCCACGCTGTTGCCATCGACGAGTACCTGCACCCCATCGGCCGGCACGGAGCTCAGGTCGAGCCAGCCGGTAGCGGGCTGAAGGGCCACATTGAGAACCGTTTTCTCGGTATCGATGAGCGGGAAAGTTCCGTGCTGGGTGCGATAACCCGAGGCCGAGATCTGGTAGCGGTGCTCACCCAAAGGGAGCTCCAAAAAGAGGTTGCCCTCCGAATCCAACGAGCGCATCATGTCGTCGATGATGACCATCGCCCCCTTGGGCTGCACATTCATCACCACATACTGCGCCGTGGGGCGGGGCAACTCGCCCGCATCGGGGACTCCGGGCAGCAGGATGCGCAAACCGTAGGTGCGCAACCCCTGCAGACGCTCGGGGAAGTGGTATTCCAACGGGAGATAGCCATCGGCCTTGATACGAATCGACTTGGCCACGGCGGGAACATAGACGAAATATTCTCCCGTCTTCTCCTGCACATCGCCCATCACCATGCCTTCGAATTTCACTCCGCTCAAGGCCACTTGGACACGAATTAGGGCACACGCCTCGTCGTTCAAGTCGTATCGGGGCTTCACCTTGCCCACGATATCGGTCTGTCGGAGTTCAAAGGATTTCACGCTCATCTCCTGCCCCGCCAACGGCAAGACCAACAACGAAAAGAGCCATGAAAGAAATATAGATCTCAAGTTTCTCATAATCTGTTCCATTTATCTTACAAAGATAAGAAAAAAATCAGGAACTAAAAGCCGCAAAGGGGTGTTTTTACCTATTTTGGTTCAGAAAAAAACACCCCGAAAGGAGAGTTTTCCTTTCGGGGTAGGATTCAAGGGGGAAAACGCCCCCTGGAAATCATAAATTACATCTGCTTGAGCAGCGTGTTGTACTTGTTGTACTTATCCATCATACCCTCCTCGTCGCGCAGACGGAAGCAGATCACCTTCAGGGTCTCCACTACCGAACGGTTCGTAGGATCGATCTCGAAGGCCTTCTCCAACCAGGGCACTGCACCGCGGTAGGCGTTGTTCGAGAGGGCCAGGTCGGCATCGTAATCCGACTGACGGGTGTAGTTACGCTTGTTGATCTCCTCGAGGAGCCAGTCGCCCTGAGCAGCGAAGAAGATACCCTGGCGATAGTTGCTATCGAAGCTATCGGGAGCAAGCTCGGCGGCCTTCTGACCGGCGGCAATAGCAGCCTCGAAGTTCTTCATCTGGTAGTTGGCCAGCGCAAGGCTCGACCACATCTCCACGCTCTGAGGATCGCGGGCTACGGCAGACTCGATCATGCCGATCAGCTCCGAAGCATCGCCCACCGAGGGCTCCGACATATAGAGACCCAGGAACGAGCTGATGATGTTCTCGTTGGTAGGATACTTCTCGATACCCTCCGTCAGGGCAGCCTTGGCCTTCTGAAGGAGCGCAGCCTTAGCCTCACCCTCGGCCTGCTGAGCCTGGCCGTAGCAGCTGTGGAAGAGGTAGTAGAAGGCACCACCCTGCTCATCGCTGTAACCATTCTCAAGAGCCTTGCGCAGCACCTGCTCGGCCAGCACAAACGACTCGGGGTTCGTGTTACCATCCACTACGAGCAGATAACCGGCATTGTAGAGGAGTGCAGGGTCGGTAGCGGCACCATAGGCCGGATTCTCCATCAGCGAATAGGCCTTGATGTAGCCATCGGCAGCCTTACGATACTGGGCAGCATCGTAGTTCACATTACCCTCCTGCTTATAGAAATTCACGATATCGCCCATCACGCCCTTCAACTTGGCAGCGGCCTTGGGATCGAGCTCCTGCGCCTTGTTTACAGCAGCCACAAACTCCTCGTAGAGGTTGGGGCGCACCTCGCGGGTCTGCGTCCAGGCTACCACCTGGCCACCCTGCAGATAGACATCCACCCAAGCGTAGTTATAGGCCTGAGCAGCACCCGTGCGGATAGCCGCCTCACCCTGACCAGCGGGATCACCCATCGTAGGCTTGAGCAAGGTTTCCACCATACCCGGGGTATAGAGACCCTTCGTAGGGGCCGAAATTGCGCCGTAGATCGTCTGGGCACGCTTTACCCAAGTAGCCGACTTACCGTTCTTCTTCACATCCTGAATCTCAGCATCACTCTTGGCGAGGGTGGCATTGAGCTCCTCCCCGTTGATCTTCTGTGCCTGCGTTGCAGGAGCAGCAAGCAGCATGGCTGCCACTGCCATCAAAAAAATCTTTTTCATCTCTTTCGTTATTAGGTTTTGTTGTTTACTTTATTTACTCCTCTGCGGGCAGGGCCTCGGTCGTGGCGGGAGCCTCCACAGCCTCCGTCACCTCACCCTCAACCACCACTCCTTCGGTCAAGTTCTCCTCCTCGTCCGAGGCCGGCACAGCCATCACCGAGGCGATGGCATCGCCCTCGCGGAGGTTGATGATACGCACACCCTGCGTGGCGCGACCCGCCACGCGAATCTGCTCGACAGCCGTGCGGATCGTCAGACCCGAGCGGTTGATAATCATCAGGTCGTTCTCGTCCGTTACGGCCTGGATCGAGATCAGCTTGCCGGTCTTCTCCGTCACATTGATCGTCTTGACACCCTTGCCGCCACGGTTCGTGATGCGATATTCCTCCAGGTCGGTACGCTTTCCGTAGCCGTTCTCGCTCAGCACGAGCACATCCTGCTTCGAATCGGGCTCGATGCAGATCATGCCGACCACCTCGTCGTTCTCCTCGATCGAGATACCGCGCACACCCATCGAGGTTCTACCCACGGGACGCACCGTATCCTCACCGAAGCGGATCGCCTTACCCTCGCGGGCCGCGATCATGATCTGTGCCTCGCCACTCGTGAGCTTGGCCTCGATCAGCTCATCACCCTCACGAATCACAATGGCATTCACACCGTTGGTACGCGGACGCGAGTAGGCCTCGAGTTTCGTCTTCTTGATCGTACCATCCTTCGTACACATCACAATGTAGTTGTTGTTGATGTACTCCTCGTCGGTGAGTTTCTTCACGTTGATATAGGCACGCACCTTGTCATCGGGCTCGATCTGGATCACATTCTGAATGGCTCGTCCCTTAGAAGAACGAGTTCCCTCGGGAATTTCGTATACCTTGAGCCAATAACAACGACCCTTTTCGGTAAAGAAGAGCATCGTATTGTGCATCGAGGCCACATAGATATGCTCAATGAAGTCTTCGTCTCGCGTAGCACTACCCTTGGCCCCCACACCGCCACGGTTCTGCGTGCGGTACTCGGCCAGCGGCGTGCGCTTGATGTAGCCCATGTGCGAAATGGTGATCACCATGTCGTCATCGGCATAGAAATCCTCGGGATTGAACTCCTCCGAAGCGTAGATAATCTCCGTACGACGCTTGTCGCCATACTTCGCTTTGATCTCCAAAAGCTCCTCCTTGATGATACCCATCTGCTTCTCCACGCTCGAGAGCACCTCACGGAAGTAGGCAATCTGACGCTCCAACTCGTCGCGCTCGGCCACCAACTTGCCATGCTCCAGACCCGTCAGGGCGCGCAGACGCATCTCGATAATGGCCGAAGCCTGGATCTCCGAAAGATTAAACTTCTCGATCAACGCCTGCTTGGCCTCGATGGGAGTCTTCGCGGCACGAATCGTGTGGATCACCTCGTCGATGTTGTCCTGGGCGATCAACAAGCCCTGTACAATGTGCAGACGATCCTCCGCCTTCTTCAAGTCGTAGCGCGTGCGACGCACCACCACATCGTGGCGGTGCTCCACGAAGTGCTGCACCAGATCCTTCAGGTTCAGCAACTGCGGACGACCGTTGACCAGAGCGATGTTGTTCACCGAGAACGAGGTCTGCAACTCCGTATTCTTATATAAGGTATTGAGCACCACGCTTGCCACGGCATCCTGCTTCAGGATGATGATAATACGCAAACCGTTGCGGTCCGACTCGTCGTTGATGTAGGAGATGCCCTCGATCTTCTTCTCGTTGACCATAGCGGCAATCTTCTTGATCATCAACTCCTTATTCACCTGGTAGGGAATCTCGGTAACGACAATGCACTCTCTACCCGAGGCCGTGTGCTCGATCTCGGTGAGGGCACGCATCACCACGCGGCCGCGACCCGTCAGCAAAGCCTCC
>CAJGDL010000033.1 GCA_904502075.1 uncultured Alistipes sp. | reverse complement strand
TATTAATTATAAAGGATAAACTAACATGTCAAACTCGCTTGTCTCCATTATTACGCCGACTTATAATTGCGGGCGGTTTATTGAAGAAACAATCAAAAGTGTACAGGCACAGACCTATACCGAGTGGGAGATGATTATCTCCGACGACTGCTCGACCGATGATACGCGAGAGGTGATTGCCCCCTATTTGGAGAGCGATCCGCGTATCAAGTATATATGCAATGAAAAGAACAGCGGTGCGGCCATTACGCGTAACAATGCCTTGAAGGTTGCGAAGGGTCGTTGGATTGCCTTCTTGGACAGTGATGATTTGTGGTTACCCGAAAAGCTCGAAAAACAAATTCGCTTCATGGAGGAGAATGGCTATGCTTTTTCCTACCATGAATATACCGAGATATCGGAATCCGGAGAAGACTTAGGAGTTTATGTTAGTGGAAGAAAGAGCGTTGGGAAATTCGGAATGTACGCGTGCTGCTGGCCCGGATGTTTAGCCGTAATGTATGATGCGAGAAAGATAGGTTTGATCCAGATCAATGATGTGAAAAAGAATAACGATACAGCCATGTGGTTGAAGGTTATTCGTAAGGCTAATTGCTATCTTCTAAAAGAAAACCTGGCTCGCTACCGTCGGCGTAAAGGGTCTATTACTCCTCCCAGTCTCAAGGCTCGAATCTTGTGGCATTATAGATTGTTTCGCGATGCAGAAGAGATGAATCCGGTTCTCTCAGCATTCTGGATGTGCATGAATATGGTTGGGAATTTATATAAGAAAGTTTTTTTTGTTCGGAAATTTGATATTAAATAAAGTATGAATATGAAACTTAGAAATATTCCCTTTTCGCCTCCCGATATGAGCGAGGCGGAGGTTTTAGAGGTGGCTGAGGCTTTGCGCTCGGGTTGGATTACGACAGGACCGAGAACCAAAGAATTCGAAAAACAGATTGCAGCCTATTGTGGTACCGATCGTGCTGTGTGCTTAAATTCTGCAACGGCATGTATGGAGATGATTTTGCGAGTTTTAGGAGTGGGCCCGGGTGACGAGGTGATCACTTCGGCCTACACCTATACGGCAACAGCAAGCGTAACATGCCATGTGGGAGCCAAGGTGGTGATGGTTGATACGGCCCCTGATTCATTTGAAATCGACTACGAGAAGCTGGCTGATGCAATTAGCGAACGCACAAAGGTGATTATTCCCGTGGATTTGGCTGGTGTGGTGTGCGATTATGAAAAGATTTTTCAGGCTGTTGAGTCTAAAAAGCACATTTTTAAGCCCGCTAACGAGATTCAAAAAGCGTATGGACGAGTTATTGTATTGGCAGACGCTGCTCATGCATTTGGGGCTCAAAGAGATGGTAAAATGTGTGGTTCGATTGCCGATTTTACCTCTTTTTCATTCCACGCCGTTAAAAATCTCACGACAGCCGAGGGTGGAGCTTTGACTTGGAGAACGGTTGAGGGGGTTGATAACGAATGGCTCTACAAGCAATTCCAATTGTTGTCGCTCCATGGACAAAATAAAGATGCTTTGGCCAAGACAAAACTTGGAGCATGGGAGTATGATATCATTGCTCCGAACTTTAAGTGCAATATGACAGATATTATGGCCGGCATTGGTTTGGCTCAAATGAAGCGTTATCCCGATATGCTGAATCGCCGTCGAGAAATTATTGAAGCTTACAATCAAGCCTTAAAAGGTTATCATGTGCAGGTATTGAATCATTATGGAGAGGATCACGCCTCAAGCGGACACTTGTATCTGGTACGCCTATTGGATAAGGATGTAGCATATCGAAATCGAGTTATCGAGAAGATGGCAGAGCGGGGTATTGCCTGCAATGTTCACTATAAGCCTCTTCCGATGATGACCGCTTACAAGAATCTCGGATTTGATATTGCAGACTACCCCAATGCCTACAATCAATATCGTAACGAGATTACTCTTCCGCTCCATACGCGTTTGACGGATGAGGATGTAGAGTATATAACCCAAAATTTAATCGAGATAATCAGCGAATAGATGAAGCGTCTTTTTGATATCGTAGCTAGCGGTTTGGGACTACTTGCTTTAAGTCCCTTGTTCTTAGTTCTTGCTATTTGGATCAAATTGGACTCAAAAGGTCCTGTTTTTTACAAACAGATTCGGGTAGGACGGAACAATAACGATTTCCGACTCTTCAAATTCCGCTCCATGCGTGTTGGGTCGGACAAAAAGGGACTTATCACTGTGGGAGAGCGAGATCCTCGAATTACGCGATCCGGTTACTTTATTCGCAAGTACAAATTGGATGAGTTCCCACAATTGATCAATGTTTTTATTGGCGACATGAGTTTGGTGGGGCCTCGACCCGAAGTGCGAAAGTATGTTGAGATGTACACACCGGAACAGATGCATGTCCTGGATGTTCGTCCTGGTATTACGGACATGGCCTCCATTCTCTATAGAAACGAAAACGAGCTGCTGGAAAAAGCAGATGATCCCGACAAATTTTATGTTGAGGTCGTGATGCAGGATAAACTTCGAATCAACCTCGAATATGTCGCAAAGCACTCGTTTTGGTTCGACATTAAACTTATTTTCAAGACCTTCTGGGCGATTGTTGCTAAATAGATAATGGCAAAGCCAATTATAGAGCTACATCTTTATGCGCTACTTCGAAGTACTCTTTTTGAGGCTTCTAACGAGGTTTTAGTAGGCAGGAATAAAGAATCTGTTGCTTGGCCGACAATCTACCGGTTGGCGGTGGAGCAGGGGGTGTTGGCGTTGGTGTGGGATGGTTTGCAGCAGGCAATTCGTTTGCAGCAGACGATTCAGCATGAGGGTGAGCGTAAGGAGGGATTCGAGCATGAGCTCTCGGCGGCCGAATCGGGGTATTTGACAGACGAGCAGTTGCCCGACAGAAAGTTGAAGCTGCAGTGGGGATTTAGTGTCGAGCAGATCGAAAAGCGTTATCGCAAGCAGGAGGCCCGGGCCCAGGAGCTCGCGGCCGGTTTTGAGGAGCGTGGCATACGGATTCATGTCCTCAAGGGATTGTCGATCAGTGATTACTACCCTCGCCCCGAGCATCGTGAGTGTGGCGACTTGGATTGTTTCCTGACCCTTGATCCCGCAAAATCGCATCTTCACCCCGAGGGGGCCTACGAGGCGGGGAATCTCGCCGCCGAGGCGATGGGGGCCCGGGTCAAGCGCGACTACTACAAGCACTCACACATCCATTTCAAGGGGTTGATGGTTGAGAATCACCAATTTTGCACGGCCATTCGCGGGCGCAAGGAGCGCAAAGCCTTCGAAAAGCACCTCCAAGACTTGCTCCACCGCAGCGAGCCCCACTACATCTATGGCTCGAAGTTGATTCGTCCATCGGCCGATTTCAATGCCCTGTTTCTCACGGTACACAGCTTTCAGCACTTCCTCTCCGAAGGGATCAAGTTGCGCCACGTGCTCGATTGGGCTCTGCTGCTCAAGGCCGAGCAGGAGCAGATCGACTGGAAGGAGTTTTATGCCTGGTGCGATCGGATGCACTTCACGAAGTTCGTACACGCCCTTACGGCGATTGCCGTGGAGCATTTGGGGTTGGAGATTCGCTGTGGGGAGATTGTCTGCGAGAGTCCCTACAAAGATCGGGTACTGGATGATATCCTCTACTACGGCCGTTCGATCTTCAACACCAAAGGTTCGACCTGGCAGAAGCGTGTGGCATTGGTCCGCTCGAAGTTGCGCAGTCGCTGGAAGTTTAGCGAGCTCTATGGCCGCTCGGCGCTGGGTGAGTTGATGTGTGCCGTTTGGGGCTTCTTCACAGAGCGCCGCCCGAGGCTCGACTAAAGCTCTACCCTATTCTCTGCATCGTTACCCTATAACCTGCCGGGTTATGGGGTAACTTTTTTCATAAAATCGGCCTGGAGAGATTCAAATCCTCAAAAATCGCCCTATCTTTGTAGCATGTTTCAAGCAGTTTTTGAAACTTATTTGATTTAAGCGACTATTTTTATGGCCATGAATCGGGAAATTTTGCGGATTGCGGTGCCCAACATCATCTCCAACATCACCGTTCCGCTCATGGGTATTGCATCGACCGCCATTGCCGGTCATTGGGACAGCGAGCACACGGCGGCCACGATCGGGGCCTTGGCCATCGGGGTCTCGATCTTCAACTTCATCTACTGGAATTGCAGTTTCGTACGCATGGGAACCAGCGGATTGACGGCCCAAGCCTTCGGGGCCGAGAATTGGCAGGAGTGTACCCACATGCTGGTGCGCTCGGTAGCCCTGGCCGTTGCGATGGGAGTCTTGGTGCTACTCCTCCAAGTCCCCCTCGGAGAGCTCTCCCTGCGCGTGATGAACGGCAACGAGGTGGTAAGCGACTACTACTACGCCCGCATCTGGGCCGTGCCCGCCGGCATCGTGCTCTTTGCCCTGAATGGATGGTACACCGGGATGCAGAATGCCGTGATCCCGATGGTTACGGCCATCGTGGTCAATGTCGTCCACATCCTCTTCAGCCTTTGGTTCGTCTTTGGCTTCGACATGGGAATTGTGGGTATTGCCTATGCCTCGGTGGTAGGCCAGGCCATGGGTGTGTTGCTCTCCCTTGCCGCACTGGGGCTTTTCTATCGTCAGATGCTGACCTCGATTCGTTGGCGAGAGGTCTTCGACTGGAAGCCCCTGAAGGAGTTCTTCTTGATCAACCGCGACATCATGCTGCGTACGCTCTGCTTGGTGGCTGTCTACACCTTCTTCACGGCCAGCTCGGCCCGCATGGAGGAGGGGGTTTTGGCCGTCAATACCCTGTTGCTGCAACTCTTCACCCTCTTCTCCTACATGAACGACGGCTTCGCCTATGCAGCCGAGGCGCTGACGGGACGCTTCATCGGGGCCCGCGACGAACAGTCGCTGCGTCGCTGCCTGATTCGCTGCCTGATGTGGGGTACGCTCATCTCGGTGATCTTCGTCGGGGTCTATGTGGGTTGGTGGCGCGAGCTGCTGGGGATCTTCATTGCGAAGGATTCGGCCGACGCGGCGCAGATCCTCGACCTGGCAGGTCGCTACATCGGGTGGATCATCGTAATCCCCATCGCTGCAGCCATGCCCTTTATCATGGACGGCATCATGGTCGGAGCTACGGAAACCCGCGTGATGCGCAACTCGATGTTCTGGTCCACGGTAATCTACTTCGCCATCTTCTTCGGGCTCTACCCCTTGATCGGGAACAACGCCCTGTGGATGGCCTTCACGCTCTATATGTTCTTCCGTGGCGTGCTACAATACTTCATGACGGGCCGCCTGAAAGGGATCTATGCCAAGGCCTCGGAGGGTTAGTTATCCATTCACCATTCAAACGATAGAGGGTGACGAAAATTCGTCACCCTCTATCGTTTGATTGCTCTCGATCTACTTTTTCTTCTTGCGCACCGACCAGCCGAAGTGGCCGAGCATCTCGCCCAATTTGAAATATTCGCCATGCGAATAGACGATCGGCTTCGCCCTATCGAGGCTGAACTTTCCGCTCTCGGGGTCGATGTAGCGATCATCGGCCTGGATGGCCACCACCTCGGCCAGGAACATATCGTGCGACCCCAAGGGGAGGATCTCCTTCACGCGGCACTCGATCGAGAGGGGCGACTCGCCCACCACCGGAGCCTTGACCTCCACACCGGGCAGGGGCGTAAGGCCCATTTCGCGAAACTTATCGTGATCGCGCCCCGACTTCACGCCGCACCAATCCGTGGCGCGAGCCAACTCTTCGGTCGTGAGGTTGATCACGAATTCTCCCGTGCGCTTGATCAGTTCGTAGCTGTGACGCTCGGGGCGCACCGAGATATAGCACATCGGGGGGTTGGTGCAGACCGTGCCCGTCCAGGCGATGGTCAGCAGGTTATAGTTATCGGGGCTATCGCCACAACTTACCAACACGGCAGGCAGCGGATAGATCAGAGTTCCGGGTTTCCAAGTCGTTTTCATAGGTGAATCATTTTCGTTGCGACACCAAAGATAGGAAATTTTCGAGCCACAAAAAAGTTTTCAGCCAAAAATCGGGGATTGCGGAGTCTTGGCACGCGACTTGCGGTAGGAGAAAGCCGTAAAACCAAATCGTAAACGAGTGTATGAAAAGAATTTTACTTTCGTTGGCCGTGGTGGGGTTCTTCCTCGCCCTCGGCAGCTGCAAACAGCATCCCAAGCAGTGGAAACATGAGGAGCGCAAAGCGGTGCGTCAGGCACTGAATGAGTATCGTCAGATGGTCTATTTGGAGGATCTGACCGATGCCGAATTCGGGCTCTTTGCCGATGGCGTGGCCGTGGATCTGGAGAATAGTTATCCGATCTATGCCGAATTTGTGGAGCTTCCCGGGGTGGAGGACACCGTGGAGATGGTCGTCGTCACCTCGATAGTCGAGGAGCTCGATGCCGATGCCCGCAACATGCGCCACCTCTACCCCTACGACTACCTGGTAGCCGAAGGCATCCTCCCCTCGGGCCTCACGCACGATCAGCGACACGCCTTCTACAACTGCTTCGCACAGCATGTAAACACACAATTCAGCTCCATGGGGCAATTCTTCAATGCCATCTTGGCCGACACGACCAACACCTCGCAAATTGCGCAGATCGAGAGTCAATGCGCCAACGACCTCTTCGGCTGGGAGGTGGTCATCACCGAGATCGTGGAGGAGTAGTCCAAGGAGCCGACAACGCCCCCTACCATTCCAAGGGAGGATCCAACCGCGAGAAGTGATCGGCTGAGATAGAAAGCGTAAAAAAGATGCGAGGCTGTTTTTAGCCTCGCATCTTTCTCTTGGTGTGGAAGTTATTGCGCATGATCCGCTGCGGTGCGTTGCTCGAGGAACTCCCTCGATACCACGAACGAGATGGCCCTCGGAAGTACCGAAAATTCAAGGGGCGTATGGCCCAAGAGCTCGCCATCGACCTCCACCATCATCTCGGGCGAGGATTCGATGCGGATTCGGCTACCGCGCTCACGAATCACATGGCGAATACGATAGATCCCTCCATTGAAGAGGTAGTGGAAGCGGAAGAGGATGTGCCAAAAGTGGATGGGGCGGATCAGCGAGAGATCCAACAATCCGTCGTCGGCCACCGCATCGGGAAGTTGCTGCACGCCACCTCCGTTGTACTTACAGATGCCCACAGCAACACTGAGCAACAGGTTGTTGTAGACCCGGCGGCCATCGACCCACACCTTCACTCCCGTCGGTTTGTAGCCAAAGAAGGAGCGAACCAGAGCCCAGGTATAACTCCAGCGATGCAGGCGTTGCTTCTGCTTGAGGTGGCTTACCCGTTTTACAACCAGAGCATCCAACCCCGCGCCGGCCACATTGGCCATGTAGCGCGATTGACGATAGAGCGACTCCTCGTAACTTACCACCCCGACATCTTGCAGGAAGCGGTTCTCCTCCTTGATGGCGCGTATGGCCTCGCTGTAACGCGCAGGGATTCCTACCGTGCGCACCCAATCGTTTCCCGTACCCACGGCGATCACCGCCAACAGCACCTCCTTCGGATCGACCTCCTGCTGGATAAAGAGTCCGTTAACCACCTCGTGCAACGTACCATCACCCCCCACGACAATCAGGTGGCGACACCCCTGCTTCACGGCCGAAACCGTGAGCTCGGTGGCGTGGTACTTATGCTCCGTAAAGAGGGGTTCGTAGTCGATCTCCTGCTCGCGCAGGAGCTTTGAGATCTGGGGAAAATCGTCCAACCCGCGGCCGTCTCCGGCCACGGGATTGACGATAACAACCCATTTGTGCGATGCGGCCATGGTAGAGGGCAGACTACTTCACGGGGGCGTTCTTCAGCGTATGGGTGAGGAAGTCGAAGAACTTCTCCACCGAGGCGATCTCCACCTTCTCATCGGGCGAGTGGGGGTAGCAGATCGTCGGGCCGAACGAGATCATGTCGAGGTTCGGGTAGTTCGAACCGATGATACCGCACTCCAGACCGGCGTGGATAGCCGTAACAGCGGGCTCCTTGCCATAGAGGGCCTGGTACGACTCGCGCATCGCCTTCAGGATAGGCGACTGCATGTTGGGGTTCCAACCATCATACGAACCCGAGAGTTCGGTGGTGGCACCCACCAGGTCGAATACGGCCTTGATCTGGTCGCCCAGGGCCTCCTTCTCCGAACGCACGGAGCTACGCAGCAGGCACTGGATCTTGATGGTCTGACCATCCGACACGACACGGGCCATGTTGGTCGAGGTCTGCACCAAACCGGGCATGGCAAGCGACATCTTCTGTGCACCGTCGGGGCAGGCCACCACGGCACGGATCAACTTCTCGGACAAAGCTGCGGGGATGCACTTCTCGGGCATAGCCACCTCGTGAGCGAAGATCTGCACCTCGTCCTCGATGCCGGCATACTCCTTGATGATCAACTGCTCGAAGGCCTTCACCTCCTCCATAAAGGCAGCCACCTTGTCGGCCGGCACAAGCACCGTAGCCACTGCCTCGCGCGGGATGGCATTACGCAAGCCACCACCGTCGATCGAAGCCACCTGCACGGGGATCTCGGTCTTATAGAGCAGACGGAACAGGGTCTTGTTGGCATTGGCACGCTGGGCCACGATCTGGATACCCGAGTGACCACCCTTCAACCCCTTTACGGTGAGCTCCACAGCCTTCAGACCCGCTGCGGGAGCCTCCTCCGTGTAGTTGAAGTGGATGTTGGCATCCATACCACCGGCGCAACCTACATACAACTCGCCCTCGGTCTCCGAGTCGAGGTTCAAGAGGATATCGCCCTGCAACAGACCGCCCTTCAGACCGAAGGCACCATCCATACCCGTCTCCTCGGTAGCCGTGAAGAGGGCCTCCACGGGGCCGTGTACGAGCGTATTGTCCTCCATTACAGCCAGGATAGCTGCGGCACCAATACCGTTGTCGGCACCCAGGGTCGTACCATCGGCCGTTACCCACTCGCCATCGATATAGCAGTCGATCGGATCCTTCTCAAAATCGAAGACCTTGTCGTTATTCTTCTGGGGCACCATGTCGAGGTGGGCCTGAATCACGATCCCCTTGCGGTTCTCCATGCCGGGGGTAGCCTCCTTGCGAGCATAGAGGTTGTGAGCCTCATCCTCGGTGCAGGCGTAACCCATACGCTCCAATTCGCCCTTTACATAGGCACGAATCTTCTCCTCGTGGTGCGAGGGGTGGGGAATGGCGCACATGGCCACAAAATGTTTCCAAACCAATGCGGGCTTCAAGCCGCTAAAATCTCTGTTCATAGTTCGTTTTGGTTTTATTAGTTGTTAGTTTTTGGTTTTTCACTCTTCTCTTTATATTCACTCTGCTTATCGAAAGCCTCCACGATACGCTTTACCAACGGGTGTCGCACGATGTCGCGTTGGTCGAACTCCACGCGACCAATCTCCTTCACAGGCTCCAGGATCTGCATGGCACGCATCAGACCGCTGTCGGAGCGGTGCGGCAGGTCGATCTGGGTCATGTCACCCGTGACGATAAACTTCGCCGAACGGCCCATGCGCGTAAGGAACATCTTGATCTGCGAGAGGGTCGTATTCTGCGCCTCATCCAGGATCACAAAGGCGTTGTCGAGGGTGCGACCGCGCATGTAGGCCAACGGAGCGATTTGCACCGTGCCATCCTCCATAAACTTCTGCAACTTGGCCGCCGGTATCATATCGTTCAGGGCATCGTACAGCGGTTGCAGATAGGGGTCGAGTTTCTCCTTCATGTCGCCGGGCAGGAAGCCGAGTTTCTCGCCCGCCTCCACCGCGGGACGGGTGAGGATGATCCGCTTCACCTGCTTTTCACGGAGGGCTCGCACCGCCAGGGCGATGGCCGTATAGGTCTTACCCGAGCCTGCGGGGCCCACGGCAAAGAGCAGGTCGCACTCGTCGTAGAGGCGAACCATACGCTGTTGGTTGACCGTGCGTGCACGGATCACCGCCCCATTGTTGCCATAGACGATCACATCCTTGTCCACCGGTGCATCCTCCTGCGAGATTCCACCCGCAAAGGCTTGGGCCACCACCTCCTTCGAGATGTGTCCATACTTCAAATAGTAGGCCACAAGCCCCTCTACCCTACGCTCGAAACGCTCCTGCTCGGCCTTCGAGCCAAGCACCTTGAGGATCGAGCCGCGCGCCACGATCTTCAGCCCCGGATGCAGGGCCTTGATCTGCTCCAAATAACAATTTTGCGGGCCATAGAGCTCGCGGGGATCGACCCCCTCGATCAAAATCTCTTTGTCGGTTGTCTCCATCCAATTCGCATTCGGTTAAAGAACAAAACCCACACTGAGCTGGAGCGAATTTTCGCGGATGCTCACCTCGGGGCCACCATCGTAGAAGACCCCCTTCGCGGGCGAGAAGTCGCCGTTGTAGCGCAGGTCGAGGATCCAGTGGCGACCCAACTTCAGGCCGGCACCCACCGTAAAGCCCACCGTGGGGCGCAACATACCGAAATCGACCAACAGCCCATCGACGGTCGTATGCTGACAATTATTCAAGACACGAAAGACGGGGCCGAGATGAATACGGAAGATACTCGGATTGAAGGCGACCAGGATCGGCACCTCGACCTTGTTATAGGACATCTTCACCTCGGGATAGTGACCGTGGGGGATGAGATCCACCCCATGACGGGCATAGTTGGCCTCGAAGCGCACACCCACCGAGTTCCACATGAAGGCCGCCTGCAGACCCGCCTGCCAGCCCAGGCCCCCCTTCACCTCGTAGAGCTCCACCGAGGAGTTGTAGCCATACCAGCCGGCACCGGCCGTAAGTCCCCAATCAATCGAGGTCTTGGGTTTCTTGGCTTGATAACCCTTCGTGGCGTAGTAATCATTGTAATAATCCTGTGCCGAGACCGCCAGCGGGGCCATGAGCAACAGAACCAAAAAAAGTCGTTTGATCATTGTATTCAATATTTTGCTTCAAATTATTTTTCAAAGATACAAAAATAATTCAAAACCCAAGTGCAAACCCCGGAAAATATTTCCTTCAGCCCGCGATTCGGCAAAGCAAAGCGCAAAGAATCGGAGCGAAAGAAGTGGAATTAAAAAATTTTGAATTCTGCATTGTGAATTGCCCGTGTCGTCATCCCGAGGGAGCGTGAGCGACCGTGGGGATCTTTTTATGGGCGAAATATCGTCGAGATCATTCTCCGATAAAAAGATGGCCACGCACCTGGTGGTGCTCGCCATGACGCAGTGCGGGCTTGAGTGTTTTAGGAGATATGGGATTTATGAGAGATATAAACTAAAATTCGTAAAATTCGTAAAATTCCTATAATTCCTAAAACACCCATAACTCCCATGACAAAATGCCCCTACTGCCATTAATTTTAAATTCTGAATTTTGAATCTTGAATTTTAATAATTCCCAATTATTTTGTACCTTTGCCGCGCGATATTATTTTTGTAACCAAATAAAACGAGATAGAGCATGTCATTGGTAGCCATCGTAGGTCGCCCGAATGTGGGCAAAAGTACCCTCTTCAACCGCTTGGTGGGTCAGCGCAAGGCCATTGTCGACGCAACGGCCGGAACCACGCGCGACCGCCACTACGGAAAGACCGATTGGAACGGTCGCGAGTTTTCGATCATCGACACGGGCGGTTATGCCGTCAATACGGACGACATCTTCGAGGAGGAGATTCGCCGCCAGGTGATGTTGGCCATCGAGGAGGCCGATGTGATCCTCTTCCTGGTGGAGGTAGCCACCGGCATCACCGACCTCGACGAGATGATGGCCTCGGTGCTGCGCCGCACCAACAAGCCCGTGATTCTGGTCTGCAACAAAGTGGACAACTACGACCTGATCTACTCCTCGCACGAGTTCCACGCCCTGGGTCTGGGTGCCCCCTTCTGCATCAGCTCGATGTCGGGAAGCGGCACGGGTGACCTGATGGATGAGATTCTCGCCAAACTCCCGGGAGAGATTCGCTCCGAAGAGGAGGAGGATCTGCCCCACATCACCATCGTAGGCCGTCCGAACGTGGGCAAGTCGTCGATGACCAACGCCCTGCTGGGTCAGGAGCGCAACATCGTAACCGATATTGCCGGCACCACGCGCGACTCGATCCACACCCGCTACAACAAGTTCGGCATGGATTTCTATCTGGTCGATACGGCGGGTATGCGTAAGAAGGGAAAGGAGATGGAGGACTTGGAGTTCTACTCCGTGATGCGCTCCATCCGCGCCATCGAGGAGTCGGATGTCTGCATCCTGATGCTCGATGCCCAGCAGGGTCTCGAGTCGCAGGATCTCAACATCCACAACCTGATTGTCAAGAACCGCAAGGGGTGCGTGATCGTCGTAAACAAGTGGGACCTCATTGAGAAGGAGAACAACACCATGAAGGAGTGGCGCGAATTCCTCGAGAAGAAGCTCGCTCCGTTCAGCGACATTCCCATTATCTTCACCTCGGTGATCAACAAGCAGCGTATCCTCGAGGTGTTGCAGACCGCCATCCGCGTACACCAGTCGCGCAAACGTCGCATCTCGACCTCGGAGCTCAACGACTTCTTCCTGCCCCTGATCGAGAACTACCCGCCCCCCGCAACCAAGGGCAAGTACATCAAGATCAAGTATGTAACGCAGCTCCCGACCCCCACGCCACAGTTCGCCTTCTTCGTGAACCTGCCCCAGTACATCCGCGAGCCCTACCGCCGCTTCCTCGAGAACAAACTGCGCGCCGAGTGGGATTTTTCGGGAGTCCCCGTGCAAATCTATTTCCGCCAAAAGTAATATTGAAAGTTTTCGGGTAGCACAACCTTAACGACACTCCCGAAAATCCCGATATTCTACATCCCCCTAAATCCCCCTTGCAAAAGGGGGACTTTTCTTTTGGGGAGTCCCCGTGCAGATCTATTTCCGTCAGAAGTAATGGGGTTGGTTTTCGGGCTCCTGATTCTTTCCAAGACTCCCGAAAACCCCAATTTTGACATTCCCTCCCAAACCCTCCCTTTGTCAAAGGGAGGGCATTTTCATCCGGGAGTCCCTGTGCAGATCTACTTCCGCCAAAAGTAATGGGGTTGGTATTCGGGTTGCTCATCCTTATATAAACTCCCGAAAATCCCGATATCCTACATCCCCCTAAATCCCCCTTGCAAAAGGGGGACTTTCTTTTGGGGAGTCCCCGTGCAGATCTACTTCCGCCAGAAGTAATATTGAAAGTTTTCGGGTAGCAGACCCTTAACGACACTCCCGAAAACCCACACGACACAACACCCCTGCCAAAATTTGGCAGGGGTGTTGTGTATCGGAACATTTGAAGACGGGATTTAAGGTTGAGGTGCACTTCCTCGCTTTCCAAAGAGTTTTTCGAGGCTAACCCCGATCTTCAGCACCTGTTGCAGGCCGACCCCTACCCCATCGTATTGGGCCACCAGGGCGGCATCCACCTGCAAGGTGTCGTCGAAGAAGCTGCGCGAATAGGCGATCGAGGTGCGGTTGTAGAGGCCGCCCGTCACCCCATAGAAGGTCGAACCCTCGAAGAGCTCCTCGCCATAGAGGGGATAGAGCGGCTGCAGATTCTCGCCCACATAGAGTTTGTTATCGAGCGTAACGCCCCAGCGACTGATCGAGGCGTAGAACTCGCCCCCCTTCGGAGTCATCCACCCCTGCTCGGTGCGGCGATCACGCTGCAGGGCCTGCAGGTAGCCCAAACGCAGAGAGAACGAAAATTTCTCACCGAAGCGCACACCCACATGGGGGTTCACCAGCAGGTTGTCCACCACCCCTTCGTCGAGGCTCTGATCCAGGGTCTTGGCATAGTGGAGCATCATCAGCGAGCCTCCGGCCCAAAAGCGACCATCATCCCAACGGCCGTCGGCCAGGATGCGGAACTTCTCGCGCTGCGTCATGGTGCGCAACCCCTCCCAATCGATCAGAAATTCGGCATAGGAGGACGAGGTTTGGGAGCGGTAATTAAACAAAATACCCTGCAGGGGGTCGTGATAGAAGGTGGTCTTGTCGTCGAAGATCGCCTCGGAGTAGTCGCCCACCATCTTCGAGCGGGGGAAGATACCGGCATCGACACGAATAGAGGGGGTCTCGAACTGGTAGTAGACCATCAGGGCGGCCGAGGAGAGCGATCGTTCGTCCCCGAATTCGTGGGTAAGGTTGGCCCCCACCATCAATCGGTTTTTCGCGGCCCATTGGATACCCACCTCGGGCGAGAATCCCACACCGAAGAGAGTCAGCGACTCACCGAAATCGTTCGCCGAGTATTCACGATTATCGAATCGGGTCTCGAAGTCGGCACTCAGAACCAACTCCTGACCATGCAAGGTCAGCGAAGCACCCAGCAGGAGGGCCACCGTCAGGAGATTTTTCACGAAGCATCTCATTTCTATCAAATAGTTAATGTACGAATTGAATCAAAAATCCCTCAAAAGTAGCGAAAAAAAATGGTTTTCCTCACTTTGTATATGACTTTTGGCTATCTTTGCCCGCAAAATAAATCCGAAGATGAGAAAAATTACGAACGAAGAGCTGCATCGACCCTCGCCCGAGGAGTTTTCCGCGATGGAAAAACTCCCCGTCATGGTCGTACTCGACAACGTGCGCTCGTTGCAAAACGTGGGGGCTTTCTTCCGCACGGCCGACGCCTTTGCCGTGGAGCAGATCGCTCTGTGCGGCATCACGGCCACCCCTCCGAACCGCGACATCCACAAAACCGCCCTCGGAGCCGAACTGACCGTCAAGTGGAGCTACCACAAGGAGACCACGGCGTGCATCGAGGAACTTCGCCAAGCGGGCTA
>CAJGDL010000032.1 GCA_904502075.1 uncultured Alistipes sp. | reverse complement strand
CCCTTCATGGCCTTGAACAGACCCTCGAAGTCGCCACGCTGCATGGGCAGGAGCTTCGAAAGTGCTACGCGACGACCAGCCTCGTCATCGGCCAGGATCATCTCGCGCACGGCCTTGATGCGGTCGCCCTCGAAGAACATGTGCTCCGTGCGGCAGAGACCGATACCCTCGGCGCCGAAGGCGAAAGCCTGCTCGGCATCACGCGGCGTGTCGGCGTTGGCACGCACCTTCATGGTGGCATACTTGCCGGCCAACTCCATCAGCTGACCGAAGTCGCCGCTCAGGTCGGCATCCTGCGTGGCTACCTGACCCAGGTAAACCTCACCGGTCGAACCGTTCAGCGAAATCCAGTCACCCTCCTTCACGGTGTAACCGTTCACCTGGATGGTGCGGGTCTTGTAGTCGATCAGCAGCTCACCGGCACCCGATACGCAGCACTTACCCATACCACGAGCCACAACGGCAGCGTGCGAGGTCATACCACCGCGAGCGGTCAAAATACCGGCAGCATCCAACATACCCTTCAAGTCCTCGGGCGAGGTCTCGATACGCACCAGGATGGCCTTCTTGCCCGTCTCGTTGAATACCTTCTCGGCATCGTCGGCGAAGAAGACTACGGGACCCGAAGCGGCACCCGGCGAAGCGGGCAGACCCTTCGTGATAACGGTGGCGTTCTTCATGGCCGTCTTGTCGAATACGGGGTGGAGGAGCTCGTCAAGCTTGGCGGGCTCACAACGCAGCACGGCGGTCTTCTCGTCGATCAGACCCTCGCGCAGCATATCCATGGCGATCTTCACCATGGCGGCACCGGTACGCTTACCGTTGCGGCACTGCAGCATCCAGAGCTTACCATCCTGGATGGTGAACTCGATGTCCTGCATATCGGTGAAGTACTGCTCCAGGTGGTGCTGAATGTCGTTCAGCTCGGCGTATACGGTAGGCATCACCTCCTCGAGCGAAGGATACTTCTCCTTGCGCTCCTCCTCGGAGATGTTCTGAGCCTTGGCCCAACGACGCGAACCCTCGATGGTGATCTGCTGCGGCGTGCGGATACCGGCAACCACGTCCTCACCCTGAGCGTTCACGAGGTACTCACCGTTGAAGATGTTCTCACCCGTGGCGGCGTCACGCGAGAAGGCTACACCCGTTGCCGAGTTGTCGCCCATGTTACCGAATACCATGGCCTGTACCGAAACGGCCGTTCCCCACTCTGCGGGGATATTGTTGAGCTGGCGATAGAGGATAGCGCGCTCGTTCATCCACGAACCGAACACGGCGCAGATGGCACCCCAAAGCTGCTCCCAAGGGCAGGTGGGGAAGTCGTTGCCGGTCTGCTCCTTCACGGCAGCCTTGAAGTTTACTACGAGCTCCTTGAGATCCTCCACCGTCAGATCGGTGTCCATCTTCACGCCACGCTTCTCCTTCTGCTCCTCGATGATCACCTCGAAGGGATCCTGATCCTCCTTCGATACGGGCTTCATACCGAGTACCACGTCGCCGTACATCTGTACGAAACGACGGTAGGAGTCCCAAGCGAAGCGGGGGTTACCCGAGAGCTTCGACAGCGCCTCTACGGCCTGGTCGTTCATACCCAGGTTCAGGATCGTATCCATCATACCGGGCATCGAGGCACGAGCACCCGAGCGAACCGACAGGAGCAAGGGAAGCTCCTTGTCGCCGAACTTGCGACCCGTGAGGTTCTCGATGTTCTGAACAGCCTTCTCCACCTCGGGCTTGAGCATCTCGATCACAGCGGCCTTGCCCTGCTTGTAGTACTCCGAGCAAACCTCGGTGGTGATGGTGAATCCGGGAGGCACGGGAATACCGATCAGGTTCATCTCCGCCAAGTTGGCACCCTTACCACCCAGCAGCTCTCTCATTTTGCCATTACCCTCGGCCAGCTTGTTACCGAAGGTATAGACACGTTTTACATCTGCCATAACTTTTTTGGTGTTTTTGAGTTGTTAAAAAATATTTCAATACTTTGTTAGTCCTTGCTAATCAACCTATTGGCTCCATTATAGCCGAAAAAGCGGAGGAAGAACGCATCTGCGCCCGCCCCACCTCTGCAACCCTTTATCAGGCCGATACCCTACGTTTTCGACCAATAAACAAGCCATTAAGGGTTACGAAAGTACGGCTTTTTTCCTAATTTTCCAAATTCACAGCACGGAAATAGAGAAAAACCGGCAAATTTCGGCTCCAACCTCCCCGATAGCGCTCGCGATCATAGAGCGGAAGAGGTGCTCCGGACTCCTCATCAAAGAGCATCCGATCGGCATAGACATCGGCCCGCAGGGGCTCCCATTCGTTCCCCAGCCAAATCCGATCACGCATCCACCAGCCGCCGCGCGAGAGGCGTGTACCGCGCCCCGCCCGCTCGGCCAACAGGAGGGCATCGCAAAGGGGAACTCCCTTGGCAAACGCCCCTGTACATCCGAGCACGATCAAGGGGGTTCGCTCTTGGAAACGACACAACACCTCGACCCGCTCGGCGGCCGCTTCGGGGTCGTTGGTCAACAGCAGGAGCACCGGTCGCCCCATCAATTCTCCTTCGATTTGGAGGAGTCCGTAATCGCTCTCCACACGGCCGGGCAGGAAATGGTCGGCCTGATAGAGCAGGGCAAAATCGAGACCGTCGCGGCGTGCCGAGGTGCGGTGCACGACGGCATAGTCGCCCCGACTGCGAGCGGCCAAATCCAAGGCCACCTCCTCATTCTCCACCCCAAAAAGGGCGACGAGGGGCATCGCCAGCGTATCGATCAAGGCCGCATAGCGATCCAGGGCCGCCTCATAACGCGCCACACTCCATGCCAAGGATCCCTCGGGCAAATAGGCCTCATCCCCACCAAAGGGCGAGGGCTCGGTATCGTAGAGGCCACCGAGGTCGTAGTAGACCACACCACAGGGCTCTTGTGCCCACAACGCTTGGGTATAAGAGAGTAGCCAGCCGAGGATTATCAAACAGCAAAAATTCTTCATTTCCTCACAAAAATAGCCATAAAATTGCAAAACAAAGAAAAATTAACGACCTTTGTAGAAAACCTTACAAAACCAATTGAAACATGAATCGATTTATTCTGCTATTGTTTACCCTGCTGGGTTGCACGCTATCCTCTGTGGCCCAGTCCTTTGAAACCTATTTCGAGGATGCTACGTTGCGCATCGACTACACCTTCCTGGGCGATGCCCGCGAGCAACACGTCGCCCTCAAGGAGTTGCAACAACACCCCGAGTGGTCGGGACGTCGCCACAACCTGGCCACCACTCCGCTACGAGGCAACGGTCGAGTGACGTTGCGCGACAAGGCCTCGGGCGAGGTGATCTACAGCCAAGCCTTCTCGTCGCTCTTCCAGGAGTGGATCGTAACCCCCGAAGCACAGCAGGTGAGCCGCAGTTTCGAGGCCACCTTCCTGGTGCCGATGCCCCTAAAGGAGGCCGAGGCCGAGATCGTGCTGATGAATAACCGAGGCGAGGAGCAGTGCTCCTTGAAGCACACGATCCGCCCCGACGATGCCCTGATTCGCGACCTCTCGAAGGTCGATCCCCTGCCCTACGAATACCTCCACCGCGGAGGTTCGGACGAGGCCTGCATCGATGTTTGCATCTTGGCCGAAGGCTACACCCCCGAGGAGATGGAGCTCTTCCTGCAGGATGCCCGCACGGCGGCCGAGGAGATCCTGCGCTACGCCCCCTTCAACGCCTACCGCGACCGCTTTAACTTCATCGCCGTGAAGTCCCCCTCGCTCCACTCGAACGTAAGCGTTCCGCAGGAGGAGGCGTGGCGCGAGACGGCCATCAACTCCAACTTCATGACCTTCTACATGCCTCGCTACCTCACCACGGGCAGTGTCTACAAACTCTACGACCAGGTACGCAACATCCCTTGCGAACACCTGGTGGTATTGGCCAACACCGACACCTACGGCGGTGGCGGTATCTACAACTCCTACACCCTCACCACGGCCCACCACCCGAGTTTCAAGCCCGTGGTGGTGCATGAATTCGGCCACTCGTTCGGCGGTCTGGGTGATGAGTATTTCTACGACACCCCCGACGCTACGGACGAGACCTACTCCCTGGCCCACGAACCCTGGGAGCCCAACATCACCACGCGCGTGGATTTCGACTCGAAGTGGGCCGATATGATGCCTGCCGGAATCGAAACCCCGACCGAGGTAACCGAGGAGCGCAAAGCGGACTACACCGTCGGACTCTATGAGGGTGGTGGCTACCGCACCAAGGGGATCTTCCGACCGACCGTGGTCTGCCGTATGCGCGACAACGTGGCCGAGCGCTTCTGTCCCGTCTGCGAGCGCAACCTCGAACGGGTCATCCTCCACCAAACGGAGCCTGCGAAATAGCAAGCCGAGATGCAAAAGCAACATGGCGAACCCATCGAGGTTCGCCATGTTGCTTTTAACTCGTTCGGGGCATTCTCTTCTACCCCCAGATAATGCGCTTGACGATCGGCAATTTCAACACCGGCCACAAGGCCCACGCGGGAAGCAGCGCACACACCGCCACCAAGCCCTTGGCCCAAAGCCCCGGAATGGAACGACGACGACGAGCAAAGAGAGCCTTCAACCCTTTGCGTGCCACCTCATCGGGGCTAAGCATCAGCCCGAATCGACGCAGGCGGCGGCGCATTCGATCATCCAAATCGTAGAGGGGCGTATCTACGGCCGAGGGGAATAAGGTGGTTACTCCGACTCCGCGCCCGCGCATCTCATACCAAAGCGACTGTCCGAGGCTCTTCAAGTAGGCCTTCGTAGCGGCATAGGCCGAGACAGTCGGATAGGGCATCCAGGCCGTGATGGAACTTACGAGCAGGATATACCCCCTGCCACGCGCCGCCATCTCGGCCCCGAAAAGCCGGCACAGTTGCGTGGGGGTTGTGCAGTGCAGGGCCACGATTCGCCCCACCTGATCGGGAGTGCTCCGCTCCAACACGCCGAAGAGCAACATCCCGGCATTGTTGACAAACACATCGACCTCTACCCCCTCGGCACGACACCACCCATAAAGTTGGTCGGCCGCATCGGGCAAAGTAAGGTCGAGGCAAACCGATTTTGCCTCGACCCCATAGCGTTCATGAAGTTGTGCAGCCAAGCCATCGCACTCCTCGGCACGATTGCTCACCATCACCAGGTTCCACCCCGCCTCGGCCAATTGGCGCGAAAAGGCGGCTCCGATGCCCGACGAGGCCCCCGTAATCAGTGCCCAACCACGCTTCATCGCTTAGGCGATCAACAGGTAGAGGGCCGCGCCCACGAAGTAGCCGATCAAGACAAGCCAGGAGATCTTCTTCAGGTAGTAGCCAAACGAGATCTTCTCCAACCCCATCACCGTCACACCGGCCGCCGATCCGATAATCAAGATCGAGCCACCCGTTACGGCGCAGTAGGCCAGGAAGGTCCAGAACGAACTGTTGCAGGCGAACTCACCCGCCGCAGCCACGGGATACATACCCATCGTAGCCGACACCAGGGCCACGTTGTCGAGGAACGAGGAGCAGACACCCAACACCAGGGCGATCAGGTTCGAGTCGGAGAAGGTGGCATTGAGGAAGTTGGCCAGGATGGCAAGCTGCCCCGTCGCATTGAGGGCATTGACCGACATCAGAATACCCAGGAAGAAGAAGATGGTCGAAATATCGACACGCATCAAGACGCGGTGCATACGCAGGTCCTGCAACTCCTCATCCTCCGACTCGGCATAGCGACGATCGGTCATGATCCAAAGGGCCACCAATCCGAGCAAGACACCCATAAAGGGGGGCAACTGAACGAGGCTCTGCAACACGGGCACCAGGGCCAACGAGGCAAGGCCCACGATCAAGATGCGCTTGCGGAATTTCGGGTCGATCTTGCCCTGGCTCTCCATCGCTGCCGGCACCGAGGGGATGAGCCCCTCTTTGGGGAGCATCAGCGTGACACCGGTCAGGGGGACCAGCAGCATCGCCAAGGCGGGCAGGAAGAGGCTTGTCATCTGGTGGGTCACCGTCAGGTTGCCGCCCGTCCACAGCAGCAGGGTCGTCACATCACCGATGGGCGACCACGAACCGCCGGCATTGGCCGCCACGATGATCATCGAGGAGAACAAGAGACGCATATTGCGCTCGGGGATCAACTTGCGGGCGATGGCAATCATCACGATCACCGTAGCCAGATTGCCCAACAACACCGAGAGGAAGAAGGTCGTGAAGGACAAGATCCAGAGCAGTTTGCGCTGGCGATTGGTCGTGATGGCCGCCGAGATCACCCCGAAACCTCCGTGGCTGTCCACGATGTCGATGATGGCCATCGAGCCGAGCACGAAGAAGAGCGTGGTGGCCACGTCGCCCAACGACTCCACCATCTTGAACTCGATGAATCGGTAGGCCAACTCCGCCGTCGAGAGTTCAGCAAACTGGGGGAATCCCACCAGGAACTCCTGGAGGTGTACGGGGGGATGGGCCGAGAAGATTCCGGCGGCATCCAAGAGGAAGATCAGCCACAGGAGAATCGACATCCCTACGGCCGTAGCCGCCTTGTTGATACGGATCACATCCTCGAATGCGATCATCAAAATTCCGATCAAAAAGATGACCGGCATCAAATAGTATAAGATCATAATTGCACCGTTTTTATTAAATTCTGTTTGAAAATTTTACCAAATTTATACAAAGTTAGAGGTTTCTTGTCGGATTTCCAAAAAAATAACTACATTTGTCATATTGTCTATGTGGGACAAGATGAAATTGAACAGAACGAAAGCACCTAATCCAAAATATTTAAGCAATGAAAAAGTTATTATGGCTTTGCCTGGCCCTCCTTTTTTCGGGGAGTATGATGGCACAAGAGTTGGTCGTAAAATCGTTTGAGCAGAATACTCGAGATTTAACCGCCAAGACCCATCCCGTGAAAGACCTGAATGGAGATTATTGCGCCCTAATACGAGTTCAGGTGGCAGCCAAAGATTGTCTGTTTCGAGGAAATATTGTGGGTGAACCGCAAGCCGAGTGGGGAGAATATAAGGTCTATATGGCTGCGGGCAGTCGAAACCTCTATATTTCCCATCCCGACTTTATTTTCACCCCGCTAAATTATGAATTCCCCGAAAAGATTCTCTCCGGGCACACCTACTCCCTGCGTCTCGAGGTTCCGGTCTATACCAATTACAGCGAATTGGCCGCACAGCAGATCGCCTCACAAGAAAAAACCTACAAAGTGGGCGATTACTACAACGAAAATGGCAAAGAGGGTGTGGTCTTTTGGGTGGATGAAACCGGTAAGCATGGAAAGATCGTCGGAATGAAAGAGTGGTTTAACATAGACGATCCTACTGTGAATCCTGTGGATTTTTTATGGACAACATTAAAGGAGAGCAATAAAACTAAATTTGTAGCAAAAAGCAGGGTTGATGGGAAAAAGAATATGGAAGCCATTATGTCATTCCCCAATTGGAGGGAGGAGTATCCCCCGTTTGCTTGGTGTGCAAACCTTGGAAAAGATTGGTATATACCTGCAATTGAAGAGTTGTTGCTATTTTATGAAAATAAAGATTTAAGCAAGAAGATAGATGCTATACTCGTTCAACATGGAGGCGACAGCATAAGAGAAATGGGAGGAAAAATACCTAAAGGATATTATTCCTCAACAGAGGAGTTTCTATCTACGTACCCAGGAACTGACAAAGGCGTATTATCCGTACTTTATTTCGATCCTTATCGAAGTAAGATAACTAGTACCCCTGCTGATTGCTATTGCACCAAAGCCGCAAATGTCAGACCCATCGCCACTTTTTAACGCTTCGTTTGAGAGATTATAACACGAAAACTCGGGCAACAAAAGTTGTCCGAGTTTTTATACACTCCCCCTCCAAGGTCGAGAGAGTTCCTGCGTCATTACGAGCACCGTTAGGTGCGTGGCAATCTTTTTATCGAAGAATCATCACGACCATATTTCGCTCATAAAAAGATCCCCACGTCAGACCTCGCGGTCTTCCTCGGGATGACGCTGTGTGGGCCTGGAGCGCCGTGGATCCCGCAGGAGATTGCCACGTCGCTTCGCTCCTCGCAATGACTGACTTGGAGAAATGAGAAATTAAACAATTCTGAATTCTAATTGTGAATCGTGAATCGTGAATTGAACTAATTAAAGAAAAGGTGTTCGACCAGGATTTTGAGGCCCATGGAGATTAGGACTACGCCACCCAGGAGTTCGGCATGAGAGCGCCAACGGTTACCGAAGAGGTGGCCGATCTGAACGCCCGCGGCCGAGAAGAGAAAGGTGGTCAAGCCGATGGTTATCACCGATCGGGTAAGATCGACATGCAGAAAAGCAAACGAGACCCCGACAGCCAGAGCATCGATACTCGTAGCCACGGCCAGCAGAAACATCGTGCGCACCGAAAAGTCGGCATCCGACGACTCCTCCTCGCCCGCGAGGGCATCCCGCACCATTTTACCACCGATGATGGCCAGCAGCACAAAGGCGATCCAATGGTCGATGGAGGCCACCGCCTCGGCAAAGTTCACCCCACAAGCATAGCCCACCAAAGGCATCAAGGCCTGGAAGCCCCCGAACCAAAGCCCCGCCAAGAGGTAGTGGCGCAGACGCACGGCACGCAACGAAAGCCCCTTGCCGATCGAGACGGCAAAGGCATCCATCGACAATCCGATTGCAATGATTAAGAGTTCAGTCAGTGTCATACGCGCCCAACTTAATTGTGCAAAGATAGAACTTTTTGGGACATCTCACACCCTACTACCGAAAAATTTACGGTTTTATTCCTCCGCGTAAGTTGCCCGCCCTTGCAAGCCCTGCTCTACGCAATAGGTCGCCAAGGCGGTTCTCTCTTGTTTTCTATGCCTTCGTCACCAAGCAAGCCTGTGCCGTAGGCATAAAAAACAAAAAGATCTCTTTCGAGATCTTCTTGCTTCGTTTGGTCTTGCGGAGGAAGAGGGATTGGCTACTACGCATCCTACGGATGCTCCGCTTAACGCCTTTCCCCTCCGCTCGCCGCGGGGGCCCTTGCAAGCCCTGCTCTACGCAAGAAGTCGCCAAGGCGATTCTCTCTTGTTTTCTATGCCTTCGTCACCAAGCAAGCTTGTGCCGTAGGCATAAAAAACAAGAAGATCTCTTTCGAGATCTTCTTGCTTCGTTTGGTCTTGCGGAGGAAGAGGGATTCGAACCCCCGGACCCGTGAAGGTCAACGGTTTTCAAGACCGCCGCAATCGACCACTCTGCCATCCCTCCGAATATGGCGCAAAAATACATCGGATTTTTCATTTCGCCAAATATCCCACCCATTTTATTGGTAAATTGCAAGAAATAACGTACTTTTATCGCTCAAAAACCGACCAACCGATGAAGATTATCGTAGCCGTAACCGCCGCCAGCGGGGCCATTTATGCCCGCCAACTCCTCGAAGAGCTCATCGCCGCCCCCGAGGTGGAGCAGATCGCCCTTATCGAGAGTACGCACGCCCCCGAGGTGGCCACCTGGGAGGGAATCACCCTGCCCCACCACCCCAAAATCGAGCGCATGGAGAATCACGACCTCTTCCGATCGCCTGCGAGCGGCTCGGCTCGTTGGGATGCCATGGTGGTCTGCCCCTCGTCGGTCGGCACGGCAGGGCGCATTGCGGCCGGCATCTCGCAGAGCCTGATCGAACGGGCGGCCGATGTGATGCTCAAGGAGCGTCGCCGCCTGATCCTCGTCCTGCGCGAGAGCCCCCTCTCGCTCATCCACCTGCGCAACCTCACAACGCTGACCGAGGCCGGAGCCATCATTCTCCCCGCCTCCCCTTCGTTCTATGCCCGCCCCTCAACCCTCGAGGAGCTCTGCCACTCGGTTACTGACCGCGTCTGCGCCCTGCTGGGGCTCGAAGGCCGAGGCTATGCCTGGGGCGAGGAGTAGGAGGAGCTATTCAAAATTTGTATAGAAATTGGGGCGACTAACTTTGCAACAAGCCACAAAAGAGGGAGCATTTGCACGCCAAAAGAGAGAAATATTGAAAGGTGAAGAAAATAATTTTGAATTTTGAATTTTGAATTGTGAATTTATTTCTATCTTTGCGCCCGCGAAATCAATAACTTAAAAAACAGATACACTATGGCAACAACTGCTGACATCAAAATTGGTATGTGCATCGAGCTCGATGGCAAGACGGTTCAGATCATCGACTTCCAGCACGTAAAGCCCGGCAAGGGTCCGGCTTTCGTTCGTACCAAGCTCAAGAACCTTGAGAACGGCCGCGTATTGGACAACACCTTCTCGGCCGGTGCCAAGATCGAGCCCGTGCGCGTAGAGCGTCGTCCCTACCAGTTCACCTACGAGGATGACCTGGGTGCCCACTTCATGCACACCGAGACCTTCGAGGAGATCAATATAGACAAGAACCTCATCACGAACTACGACCTGATGGCCGACGGCCAGATCGTGGAGGTGATGTTCCACACCGAGAAGGAGACTGTTCTCTCGGCCGAGCTTCCCCCGATCGTAGACATGGAGGTAACCTACA
This sequence comes from uncultured Alistipes sp., assembly GCA_904502075.1. Classification (GTDB taxonomy): domain Bacteria; phylum Bacteroidota; class Bacteroidia; order Bacteroidales; family Rikenellaceae; genus Alistipes. The sequence goes on along the minus strand of CAJGDL010000032.1, from coordinate 4,505 downwards.
CCGAGCCCGGTGTTCGTGGCGATACGGCTTCGACCAACTCGCTCAAGGCCGCCACGGTAAATACCGGCGCCGAGATTCGCGTGCCCCTGTTCATCAATACGGGCGATAAGATCCGCGTAGACACCCGCACCCGCGAGTACTACGAGCGCATCAAGTAATCAAGGCCTGTTTACCATGCTTTCGAGCCCCGAATGGTTCTCCATTCGGGGCTCGTTGCGTTGAGTGGGAGTCGGCTCCTCCTCTGCACAGAGAGAAAGCCGACAGAAATTCATTCACACAAATAAAAGGAGGGGAGGCCGAAACCTCCCCTCCGCAGGTAAAACACCGCGCTCGGATTACTTGGCCTCGTCCAAGAGCGTATAGTTCGAACCGAAGTCGTAGAGCTCCTCATCGAGGTAGCCCAACGAGCGGTAGTAATCGTTCAGGTCGCGACCCAACTCCGGACGGTCGGCCACAATTACCAACTGATAGAGCACCTCCAACTGTTCGAGTTTCTCAATCAGGGCATTCTCGATCAGCGCCCCCTGAGCCCCCTCGAAGCCCAAGTAGTAGTCGATGTACTCCATAATGCACTGAGCATATTCACGCAACAGGGCATCGCCTCGCTCCTTTTCACCCATGGCATAGAAGGCCTCGATGAAGGGGAGGGTGTTCGACTCCGAGAAGCGCACCTGCTTGGTGGGCATACGGCGAAGCCCCTCCTCCAAGAGTTCCAGGGCCTTATCGTCCTCTCCGCGGCGAATGAACTCCTTGGCTACGCGGGCAAAGGCCTCGCGCGCCTTCGAGGCCGAGAGGTTATACTGCACGAAATTATCGACATAGACCTCCTCATCCTCGAGATTTCCGTAGCGGAAGGTCTCCATGAGCAACGGGTAGGCGTAATCGGGGTCGATGCGACCGATATCCCACGAAGCCTCGTAGGGGGTAAGGATGGGGACAAAGCGGTAGGCGTAGCCATCGAACTGGAGGTAGTCCATGAGCGAGGGGGTCGAGGTGCCGTCGCTCTGCTGACGCTTCGCGCCCAACCCCTGGAGGATATAGGGCTGCGTGAAGTAGAGCGGACGCTCCCAATTGAAATTGGCCAACAGGTCGAGGAGCATCAGCTCACTCTTATAGAGCACCCCTTTGTTGATCTGGAAATAGACCGTATCGACCATCAGGTGGGCATCCTCCTCCTTCACAATACCGGAGCGGAGGGCGTTCTCCTTGTTTACGGGCAGGGCGAAGAGGTTGGCCGGCAGGAAGTCGGCCATCGTACCGTCGATCAGCGGCACCTGGGTACGGGGATCATCGTTCGCCACAAAAGCAATCGCCTCCTTGAGCTCCACGGGGCGATCCACCAAGGGATCCACAAAGATCTGTTCGTTGCAATGGGTGTACTTGTGGCGCGGCAGGGAGAAGGGTACACCGGCCGCCTCGTTGGCACGAGTCTTCATCTCGTCGATATACCACTCGCCACCCAAGTAACTCGTATTCATGATACGCACATCGGGTCTTACGCCATCCACCTCCTGGTTAAACCAAAGGGGGAATGTATCGTTATCTCCGTAGTTCAAGATGATCGAATTCGGAAGGGTGGATTGGAGGTAATTCCAGCCAATATCGCGGGCAAAGGTGCGGCCCGAGCGGTCGTGGTCATCCCAATTCTCGGCACAAAGGATGCCCGGGACAATCAGTGCCAGGAGGGTGGCCGCGGCGGCAACAGTCGTCGTATCGCGCTTCGTAAGCCATTTCAGGCCATCGCGCAGAGCCATCACACCCAGACCGATCCAAATCGAGAAGGCGTAGAACGAACCGGCATAGATATAGTCGCGCTCGCGGGGTTCGTTGGGCGAAGTGTTGAAGTAGAGCACCAGGACAATACCCATCATTAGGAATAGCCACATCACCACCGTGAAGTTCCGCTGGTCGCGGTTCAACTGATAGAGCAATCCGACAAGACCCAAGAGGAAGGGGAGGAAGTAGTAGGCGTTGCGACCACGGTTCTCCTTCACCTCGCGCGGCAGAAACTCCTCCTCCTGGGGGCCGATGTAGAGCTCGTCGATGGCGTTGATGCCCGAGCGCCAGTTGCCATCGAGGATCGTCTCGTGCAGGGCCTGGATATCGCTTTGGCGACCCACGAAATTCCACAGGAAGTAGCGCCAATACATGTAGTTGAGCTGGTAGGAGAAGAAGAAGTTGAGGTTCTCGCGGAAGGTGGGCTCCACCACCGTGCGCACCCGCTCGCCATCGTTGTAGCGCACCTGGCGGCCATACTCGAGGCGGGTCTCATAGAGCGGACGGCCGTTTTCGTCGCGCATCACTTGGCCATCCTCATCACGCACCAACTCCTCCTTGGTGCGGTGTGCCGCCCAGGGTTTGTAATCGCGATCCGTGTAGCGGGCATCCCACATACGGGGGAAGAGGTGCATGAACTGCGGATCGTGCACCGTGGAGGTGAGCACCTCGGCGGGGTGATACTTGCCGTCATCGCCCACATAGTAGGTGGTCTTGGTGTTATAATCCACGGCCGGAGCCGAGTAATAGGCCCCATACAAGAGGGGCTTTTGTCCGTACTGATCACGGTTCAGCAGACTCAGCAGGGCGTGCGGATTGTTTGGGTTGTTGCTATTCATTGGCGGGTTGGCCACGGCACGAATCGTCACCGTGGCGTAGGAGGAGAAGCCGAGCAAGACAAGGCTCAAGGCCAACAAGAGCGTATTGGCCAGGACACGCCCCTTGCGGTGGGTGTACCACACCCCCCAACCCAAGGCCCCGAAGAGGGCAAACGAGAAGAGCACCATGCCCGCATTGATGGGAAGCCCCAGCGTATTGACACAGAAGAGATCGACCATCGCCCCGATATAGACCGTATAGGGGATGATCAGGTTATTCATAAAGACGAGGATCGCCCCGGCCGTCAGCGTGGCATAGAAGAGCCCCTTCCAGGTTGGCTGTGCCGTCTTGCGGAAGTAGTAGATGAAGACCAAGGCCGGGATGGTCAGCAGATTCAAGAGGTGGACTCCGATCGAGAGGCCCATCAGGTAGGCGATCAGGATGATCCAGCGGTTGGCATGAGGCTCGTCGGCCTGCTCCTCCCACTTCAACATGAGCCAAACCACCAGCGAGGTGAAGAGCGAGGAAAAGGCATAAACCTCACCCTCGACAGCCGAGAACCAAAAGGTATCGGTGAAGGTGTAGGCCAAAGCACCCACGGCTCCGGCCCCCAACACCGCCCACTTTTCGGGATCGGAGAGCACGCGACCGCGGGCATAGAGTCTGCGCCCGAGGTGAGTAATTGTCCAAAAGAGAAAGAGAATCGAAAAGGCCGAAGCCAGGCAGTTCAAGGCGTTGACCGCATGGGGCACATAGTGGGTCGAGGGGGCCAACAGAGTGGCCAAACGTGCCAGGAGCATGAAGAGCGGGGCCCCGGGAGGATGCCCCACCTCCAACTTATAGGAGGTGGCAATAAATTCGGAGCAGTCCCAAAGGCTGGTCGACGGCTCCATGGTCATCAGATAAACCGCGGCGGCAATGGCAAAAACCACCCATCCGATTCGATTATTCCAAACTTTGAAGTTCATGGTTATCTCTTTTTGTTTGCTTTTTATTCGTTGCTTAAAGAGGCAAAGGTAGCGATTAAACGAGAAATTTCAGCCATTATTTCCCGAAAAAAAGAGCATACGACCCAAAATCGAGAGAAAAAACCTCCCTCACACAATTTTCGAGGGGGTAAAAGCGATAATTCCACAAGAAATTGCTACTTTTGCAAAAAAATAAAAAACCTTTAAGCATTTATGGCAAAGACAAAGATAACTCTGTACAATACACTCTCCCGCCGCAAGGAGGAGTTTGAGACCATCCACGAAGGACGAGTCGGTATGTATGTGTGTGGCCCCACGGTCTACGGCGATCCCCACCTCGGACACGCCCGCCCGGCCGTCACCTTCGACCTCCTGTTCCGCTACCTGCAGGCCGAGGGCTACAAGGTGCGCTATGTGCGCAACATCACCGACGTAGGCCACCTGGAGCACGATGCCGACGAGGGCGAGGACAAGATCGCCAAGAAGGCCCGCCTCGAACAACTCGAGCCCATGGAGGTCGCCCACTACTACACGGAGCGCTACCACCGTGCCATGGACGAACTGAATGTGCTGACCCCCTCGATCGAACCCCACGCCTCGGGACACATCATCGAGCAGATCGACTTCGTGAAGCGCATCCTCGAGGCCGGCTATGCCTACGAGTCAAACGGCTCGATCTACTTCGACGTAGAGGCCTACAACCGCAAATTCAACTACGGTCGCCTGTCGGGTCGCAACCTGGACGACATCTTGACCAACACACGCGAGTTGGATGGTCAGAGCGACAAACACCACTCGTTCGACTTCGCCCTCTGGAAGAAGGCCTCGCCCGAACACATCATGCGCTGGCCCTCGCCTTGGAGCGACGGCTTCCCCGGCTGGCACATGGAGTGCTCGGCTATGAGCACCAAATACTTGGGTGAGCAGTTCGACATCCACGGT
>CAJGDL010000031.1 GCA_904502075.1 uncultured Alistipes sp. | reverse complement strand
CCTTGGCACGGGTACCGAACATGGTACCTACCTGCGAACGGAGGCCCTTACCGAGGTCCTCGAGCGAGGCACCTACGACGAGACCACCCTCCGAGAAGGCCGACTGCGTACGACCGTAAACGATCTGGAGGAACAACTCGCGCATGGCGGTATTGATAGCATCGCAAACGAGGTCGGTATTGAGTGCCTCGAGGAGCGTCTTACCGGGGAGGATCTCCGAAGCCATGGCGGCCGAGTGGGTCATACCCGAGCAACCGATCGTCTCAACGAGAGCCTCCTGAATGATACCCTCCTTTACGTTGAGCGTAAGTTTGCAAGCACCCTGCTGGGGGGCACACCAACCGATACCGTGCGTGAAGCCCGAAATATCCTGGATCTCCTTGGCACGCACCCACTTACTCTCTTCGGGGATGGGAGCCGAAGCGTGCGTAGCACCCTTCTTTACGCAACACATGTGTTGCACTTCGTGTGAATAAATCATAATGCTTTAGCTTTTAGTTGTATGTGTATTTTGCTGTTATTTCCCTAACACGCGACAAAGATAATCAAAATATTTAAGAATTTCAAACTTTATTGACCTCCAACGCGACATTTGCACGGGCGGCACTTTTGGGGAGATAAAAGGTTGAGAGCAGCTTCGGGGGAAACCCGAAAACCGCTCTCAAAAACCAGGTTGGCGCGTTAATTCGTGACTTACTTGGCAAATTGGAATCCCAAGTAGACATCGTCATACTTTTCGAGCATCTTGCTCACCGAGGAGAGGGAGGAGATCTTCGAACCGAGGGCCGTGACGAACTCGACGAGTTTGTTCACCGGGAAGACAAGTTCGAGGTTCGTGCCATCGATGTAGGCGTAGCCCGTAAACGAGGCACCGAGTTTCGCGAGGGTGAGGGTGATGGCGTGGGTCGCGGGATCATAGGTGTAGGTACCCGTCACCTCGTGTCCCTTGACGGGCATCGACCAGGTGTCCTCCTTCGTAAAGGTGATTTGGCAGAAATCGGGACGAATCCCCACCTTCTCGTAGGCCGTGGCGAGTTTGGATTCGATGGTGCTCTCCATGGCCGATCCGGCGAGGTTCGAGAGCATGTCGCTCGACCCCATGCGCACACCCGGAGCGGTGTATTTCCACTCGCCGGCAATGGCCATCTCGGTAAGTTTTCCACCCGTGGCCTCGTCAATCACCTCGGTGGCCACCCCCTTGAGGGCATCGAGCCAACTCTGAGCCGACAGACGCTCCGAAGCCAAGAGCGAGAGTCCTAAAATCAAAAGCGAAAAAAGTCGTTTCATATCAAATTGGTGTTATAATTTCAAACCCATGGGCCAACGAAGGTCGGGCGCACCGGATCGCAAGAGATCCGATAGCAAAGATAGCAAAAAGATTTCGAGCATGCAACAGCAGAGGGCGATTCCAATTCACAATGCACAATTCACAATGCACAATTTTTATAGGGGGGCTACGGAGGAGAAGGAAAGAGTAAGTTCCACCCGGTATGACCAGGTAAGATGTAGTATGCCATAGCAAGACCAAGCACGACCTAACAAGACCCCAAAAAATCGGGCCCGACCTTTGAGGTCGGGCCCGAAATTATCAAGCGTTAGCGAATGATTAGCGAACCATTACGCAGTTGTACTTGGCATTGTGAATCGAGCGAATAGCCTTCTCGCCTACGGGATTCACGCCGCTCTTCTTCTGCGACATCTTCAACGTCTCGATCTTCTCGGGCTGAACCGAGTGGTTAGCCGTCGAAGCCGAACGGGTCAAGGTATAAGGACCTACGGCAAAGGTATTAATCTCAGCACCGAACGATCCATCTTTGTACATCAAGAAGTAGTCGGCACCGGAGAATTCTACAAGACCAAGCTGCTCATCCTCTACCTGATAAGGCTCCATATAGGCACCTGCATCGGTAAGTACACCCAGGATTGCGGGAACACCGCCACCGTAGAGGTAGTATGCCTGGCTCTGCTCGTAGAAGAAGCGAGCCATGAAGCATGCATTGGGATATTCACCACCTACATTAACCTCCTCAAGCAACTGCTCGGGGATATAAACCAACGAACCGGTCTCATCCTCCTGGTATACCATGGTAACAGGAATGGTAGGCAGCACGGTACCGAGACCCCAACCGGTTACATAGTACATCTGGTTCGACTGCTTGAGCTTCACCTCAATCTCGAAGGGAGCTGCGGGCGAGCCATCCTCCATCTCGGTGGGCTGAACAGTCCAAGTACCCAACCAAGCCTCGTATGCGGGAGCAAGGTCGGCAGGCGTAGTCGTCGAGAAGGTGTACTCGGTGATAGGCGAACGCGAGAGACCCGTAGCGCTATCCACGCAGTAAGCAAATACTACAAACTCGGTAGCGGGATCGAGCTTGTCGATGAAGTGCTCCTCAACGGCGCCCTTGGTGGCATAAACCTCCAAAACATCGGCAACGGTGATGCCATACTGGCCGGCCAACTGCTCGAAGTAAGCAGCCATGTAAGCATCGATCGAACCGGCCTGGCCTACCATCTGATCGTAAAGGCTCTTGGGAGCGAAATCCCAGTAGTAAGCGAAGTTCTTGGCATTGGGGATCAGGTTCAACTCTACATAGGTATCACCTGCCTCGGCCTGAACCTCAACAGCGAACTGCGAAGGCGTTACACCTCCGGTGGTGTACTCGAACTGTACCAGGGCGGGATTACCGGTCACAGTACCATCTGCCGAATAGGGAACGAAGAGGGCCACGTAGGCTCCGGCCTCATCCATAGCATAACGGTACTCACCATTCTCGGTACCCTCCTCATACTTCACCGAACCATCCAAGATGCCGGCATAGAAGGCATTCAGCTGCTCATCGGAGGTAATCTCGTTCGATACAGCCCAACGGAACGAACCTGCATCCTCATTCATCTTCACGTCGAAGATGGCGCTTGTGTTCGAATCGGGATCGGTCATATAACCCATATAGGTAGCCGTTACCTGAGGATCAGTACCAACACCACCGGGCATTACGATACGAGTCATACCGTTGGCATTGGTATAATACCAGCTACCCTGGGAAGGCAGAGCCATAACGAGCGACTGAGCGGGGAACTTGATCACATTGTTTACCATAGAGGCATACTCTGCGCCGTTGAAACCGTTCTCCTGAACAAGCGAAGCAACCTCCATCACACCATAACCAACATCCAAACCGAGCGACGAACGCACGATATAAACCTTTTGGGGGTTGGTTACATCGAACACGATGCTATGATCCGAGCAATTGCCAAGATAATCTGCGGGAGCACCGCCAAAGACTTCAGCAATGAACTCGGGATTGTAAACATTAACCAAACGGTAAAGGTTCTCATTGGTGAGCGACTGCTGAAGCTCAACCTCGGTCTCGCAGCAATCAACATCGGCAACCAACGTAAGGAGGTCATCACGCCACAGGGCGGTACCTACGCTCTTCCAAGGATCGTACTTCACCGTGAAGGTCAAGTCGCTGATACCATAGCCCGAAAGCTGGTTCTTGTCCAGGATCGAAAGGGTCATGGCGTAAGCCACACCGGCCTCGATCTGCGAGAAATTGAAGACGATCTCAACCTTACCTACCTTCTCACCATTCTTGAAACGAGCCTTCGAATCGGCTGCGAAGAGACCCGACTCATCCTCAAGCGATACGTTAACCGTCAGATCGCCCTCCGAATAGGTGCGCTCCACGGGAATCTGAAGCGAGGACTGGTTCTCCTCGAGCATGTAGCTCGTCTGCGAGTCCATCGCGAAATAGACACCATTGCCCTGAATGCCGCTCCAATCGGCCTCACGCGTATCCTCGGTACATGCCACAAAGGCGAACGCGCTGAGCAGGGTCAGGAATAAATATTTCAAATTTTTCATCTTATTTTCGTATTAACTCGTTAGACACTACTTAATACCATCCTCATCGTAGAGAGCCACCGTGTCCGAAGGATCCGGGTTGTTCACGAAAGCGTGGTTGTTCTCACGCTCGGTACGAACAGCCGAGAAGTTGAACCAGGGAGCCACACCGTCGAAGACGTTGAACTGTGCCTGCTCGTGGTGGTTCGTACCCTCGTAGTAGCGGTTGATGGGAAGAGCCAGACGCTTGTAGTCGTAGAAGATACGACCCTCGCCCCAGAGCTCAACGCGCTTCTGGAACAATACCTCCTCAACGAGCTCCTCGGGAGTCGTAGCCAGGCAGGTGTAGTTCGGGTTACGATAGGTGGTCATGAACGACTCGATGCTCGAAGAGTCGCCATTGCGAGCGTCGCACTCAGCAACGATCAGATACATCTCCTCCACACGCATCAAGGGATAGTCGGTAGCGGCAGCGATCAGGTAGTCGCTGGGCTCACCCTGGCCGGGACGGAACTTGATCGAAGCCAAAGCGGGAACATTCTCAGCCGAGAAGCCATCCAGGAACTTCACCTCCAACTTCGAGTTCGACTTGGGAACCCACGACTTCTTGCGGAAGTCGCTGTTGGGGATGCGATCGTAGAACTTGGCATCGGCCGTACGGTAGCAACCACCACCGTTGATACCGGCGTAACCAAAGTTGGTCTCGGTAGCCATCCACGACGAGAAGTTCAGCAGCGAGGTCTTCACCAGGTTCGACTCGCTCGTGAGCGAGGTAGCCCACATCCACGAGTTGTTCGAATCATAGTCGTTGAAACCGGTCTTGGGATCGGTCCACTGAGTCTCGGTCAGCGGGGTGCAACCCGACAGCGTGATAGCCATCTGGGCAGCCTCCTTGGCGGCGGCGTAGTTCTCCTCCCAAAGGTGCATACGGGCCTTCAGACCGTAGGCAACAGCCAGCGTAGGATACGAAGGCTGGGTGCGGGCATAACCGTCCAGGTACTCGATAGCCAGGTCGAGGTCGGCCTTGATGTCCTCCAAGAGAGCCTCCTTGGTGATACGGGGATTGTTACGCGTATCGTCCTCGGTCATGTTCTCACGAAGATCGGGAATCGTCAGACCCTCGATGTTGACACCCTTCTGAATGCTGTCGGTGTAGGGGTTTGCCTTGAACTCATACATCTGACCGATATCCAGACGAGCCATAGCGCGGTAAGCGTGGGCAATACCGAGGTAGTGCTTGGCCTCCGTGTTGATAGGCTCAACCACACCGATTACGTTGTTGATGTTGAAGAGCAGACCCGTGAGGTAGGTCCATACATACTGTGCGTATACATAGTCCTGACCCAGGTACTGGTTCGTGAACCAAGCATCATACCACTCATAGTAGTGTGCAGGGGTCGACATATCGTTGCACATCAGATCGAGCATGATACCAATCGACGAGTAACCAAATGCGTAGTGGTAACCATTGGCCGAGAAGCTGCTATACTCGTTCATCGTAGCAGGGATACCGCTGACAAGAGCGGCCTGTGCCTGCGACGAGCCCAAGATCTGCGGATCGGTAGCTACGCTCGTAGGATCAACCTCCTCGATACAGCTCGTTGCGAGCGTCATACCCAAAAGGGCAGCACAAGCAAATTTAAAAATATTTCTCATAACTCTCTATTCTTTTTAAGCGTTCATGTTAGAAGGTCAGGTTAAGACCACCCGAAATGGTGCGAACCGGCGAATAGTAGGCCTGCGAAGCACCACCCGCAATGCTCTGACGAGGATCGAGACCCTTGCGTGCCGACCAGTAGTATACGTTCTCGCATGCTACATAGATGCGCAGACGCTGAACACCGATCTTCGACATCCACTTGCGCGGGAAGGTATAACCCAGGGTCAGGTTGTTCAGGCTCAGGTAGTTCGACGATACATAGAAGCGATCCGACGAACCGGCCGTGTACTGATCACCAAACTGGAAGCGAGGAATCTCCGAATTGGGGTTCTCGGGCGTCCAGGCATTCCACAAATCCTTGTGGTAGGCGTTACCGGTCGAACCTGCCGTGGGCGAGCCCATCGACGAAGCATAGTCACCGTCGTAAACCTTACCACCAAGCTGATACGAGAAGTTGGCCGAGAAGTCGAAACCGTAGAAGTCGATCGACGTACCGAAACCACCATACCACTCGGGCATCGAGGTCTCCATTACGAAGTTATCAGCCGTCGAGTAGTCGGTCGTGGTGGTCATCGTACGGCTAACCTCGATCGGGTTATCCATGTCGTCCATTACCACATTACCATTCTCGTCCTTCAGGTAGTCAATTTTCCATGCATACCACATCGACTCACCCGTTGCGGAGAGACCGGCGAAAGCCTTCTGGTAACGCGAGTAGAGAGGCATACCCTCTACGAAGGCGTTGCTACCCGAACCATAACCGGCGTACTTCTTACCATTGAGGTCGTACATATTCTCCGAGGTCTTGTTCTCGTCGGCCAGGTAGAGAATCTCATTCTTTACATAGGTGATGTTGGCGTTGATGTTCCAGTTTACGTTCTTCGTGCGAATCACGTTACCATTCAACTCAATCTCAACACCCTGGTTGGCCATGTCACCAATGTTCTTATAGTAACCCGAGTAACCGGCCGAAGGAGCTACCGAGAAGAACGACAACATGTCGGTCGTCTTGCGGTAGAAGTAGTCTACGTTACCGGTCAAGCGGCTCTTGAGTACCTCGAACTCGAAACCTACGTTCAAGTTACCGTTGGTCTCCCAAGTGATGTTCTCGTTACCGATACCCGACATCGAAACCGAAGGCATACCCTCGCTCTCGGTTACACCCCAGGTACGACGATACTGGTTGGCACCAATGCTGTCGTTACCCTGCGAACCATACGAAGCCTTCACCTTCAACATGTCGATCCAGTCGGCCTTGAACCAGTTCTCGCGGTTGATCAACCAAGCGGCACCTACCGACCAGAAGTTACCCCAACGGTGATCGGGGTGGAAGCGCGACGAAGCATCGCGACGATACGAAGCCGAAGCGAAGATACGACCATCGAACTCATACTGAGCACGGAAGAAGTAACCCTCGGTGTTGTACTCCGAGCTGGCCGACGAGGTCGAAACCGTCTTCATAGCCATAGGAAGCTCAAGCATGCTGGGCGAGAACATGTTCGACTTGTTACCCGACACCGAAGCCGAGGTAGCCACATAGTTCTCGTGACCGATCATGGCGTTGATGTTGTGCTTGCCGATCTGCTTCGTATAGTTCAGGATCTGCTGGAGGTTGTAGGTGAAGTTCTGGTAGCGAGCCTTCGAGATCATACCATTCGAAGTACGATACTGACCATACCAGGGGTTGGTCATCGAGGTCGCACCCTGCTCCATGAGGTAGATACCACCGTTGAAGGTGAACTTGAAGTCCTTGAGGAAGGTTACATCAGCGAAACCATTGAGCTGCAAGGTGTTGGTCGTGTAGTTCGAGATATCCATCATGTGAGCACCCACACCGTTCGAACCGGCGTGAACGGGACGGTTGAAACCGGCATTACCACCGGGCTGCGAAGCGTCACCAAAGTCGTAAACGATGTTACCGTTGTCGTCTACCATGATGTTACCGTTGCCATCGCGTACATAGAGCGGATAGATAGGAGCCATCTTGGCGGTGAAGGCGAAGATGTTAGCCGACGAACCCGACTCACCCTCCGAGGTCGAATACTCCGAAGCGTCGTGCGAGTAAGCCACGTTGGCACCCACCTTCAGCCACTTCTTGGCCTGGAAGTCAGCGCGCAGACGAGCCGTGTAACGCTCGTAGTTGGTCTTCTCCACAACACCGTCGTTGTTCAGGTAACCGAACGAAGCGTAGAAGTTCGAGCGGTCGGTCGTAGCCGATACCGAAGCGTTGTACTCCTGACGAATACCCGTACCGTAAACCTCATCGATCCAGTTATCGGGCGTTACCCAATAGTCCTGACCCTTGTAGTTTACCAGACGACCCAGCGTAGCGTTGGGGTTGAGCTTACCGTTCGTACCGATCAGCGTCTGCGACTCGGGATAGGTGAAGACGTTGTAACCCAGACCACCCGAAGCGGCATTACCGATCAAGTCGTTGTTGGCCAGCTGCCAAGCCTCGATCGCACCCTTGCCCTTGGCAATGTGGTTGTTGTACAAGGCACGATAGTGCAACTCGTAGTACTCACCCGGATCGGTTACATACTCATAGTCCTGAGCAGCACGCGAGTTCACACCCACGCGCATGTCCACGTTCACGATTGCGTCGCGACCCTTGGCACGCTTGGTGGTGATCATGATCACACCGTTGGCACCACGAGCACCGTAGAGGGCGTTCGAAGCGGCGTCCTTCAAGACGGTCATCGACTCAATGTCGTTCGGGTTGATCGAGTCCATCGAACCATCGTAGGGCATACCGTCCAACACGATCAGCGGCGATACGCCGGCGTTGATCGAGCTGACACCACGCACGATGATCGAAGGCGACGAGTTACCAGGCTGACCCGACACGTTGGTGATCTGCACACCCGTCACCTTACCGGTCAGGGCGTTCAGTGCGTTGGTGGTCTGCACCTTGGCAATGTCCTCCGACTTCATCACAGCAGCCGAACCCGTGAAGGCCTCCTTCTTGGCCTCACCGAAGGCTACGACGATTACGTCGTCAATGCGCTCAGTCTCCTCCTTGAGAACGATCTCAATCGAGGTCTGGCCGTTGATAGGCACATTCTGCGTCTGGTATCCGATGAAGGATACAACCAGAGTGCCGTCCGCGGGCGCACGCAAAGTAAACTCACCGGCGATTCCGGTCGAGGCTCCCGTCGTGGTACCCTCAACCAATACGGTTGCACCGATAATCGGAGCTCCGTCTTCGCCGCTTACTCTACCCGATACCTGCGTCTGGGCCATGCTCATCGTGGCTACGCCCAAAACTGCAACTAACGATAGTACAAGTTTTCTAATCATAAGCGTTTAAATTTATTGGTTTGTTAATATAAAAAGTCCGATACAAATATACGAATAGTTTTCCAAACCAACAAAAGAAACAAATTAAAAATATTACTATGCTTTCATTTTTTTCTTTTTTTTCATTTTTTGATGCATATTTTATTAAAATATTTTATTATCGATTACAATTTATAACCAACCAAAAGGCTTCTTGGAACAAAAAAGAAGAAAATCGCCCCCATTTGGACGATTTTCATAATATATATAAGGTATAGCGCCCGATCGAGGGGGCGGAATGGCCGACTACCCCCTCTTCCGCGGACGGATGGCCTCGGGGAGTGGGAGGCGTAGGCGCGAAAAACTAAACCCTGCGCCAAGCAACGAGAAGGCCGCGGCGACCTCCATTGCCATGGAAGCTCCCTCGGCAGGAGCCATAGCGAGGAAGAGGGCCGAGACCAGGGTGGCCCCCAAGGTTTGACCGACAAGGCGGGCTGTTCCCTGCATTCCGCTGGCACTACCGCTACGGCTGGCAGGAGCCGAGGCGACCAAGATACTATTATTGGGCGATTGGAAGAGCGAGAAGCCGACACCCGAAAGCAAAAGCGGGGCCACAATCTGCAAATCGGAGGCTCCGGGCAGGAGGCGCGAGCAGAGATAGAGGCCCAGGGCCAAAATCAAAAGGCCAACTCCTCCCATCAATCCGGCATGAATGTGTTCGACAAGTCGTCCGGCCAAGGGGGCTGTAAAGATGGTGATCATCGGCCAGGCCATCATCAGCAGGCCGGTACGGACAACCGAATGGCCAAGGTAGTGTTGCAGGAAGAAGGGCAGGGCGACCAACGCAGCCATTTGCGCCACATAGGAGCAGATTGAGGTGGCGACCGAGAAGGAGAAGATAGGGATCCGCAATAGGTCGAAGGGAAGAATCGGATTCTCTTTATGAAGTTGCGAGCGAACAAAGAGAGTCCCCACAAGAAGCAACAGAAGGGCCTCAAAAAGGATCAGCGACGAGGAGAGGCGGTGCGTGAAGGACTCGGCCAGGGCAAAGAAGAGTCCGAAGCAGAGGGCATTCATCACCCCATCGCGCCAATCGAACGGACGACCCTCCCCCTTCTCGGGATTATCGGGCAGGAAGCGGGCGCTGAGGCTTACGGCGACCGCTCCGATCGGGAGGTTGATGGCAAAGAGCCACGGCCAACTCCCCAACGAGAGGATCAGCGAGGCTACGGCAGGGCCGGCCACCGAAGCGGCAGCCACGATGGTGGCATTGAGCCCCATACCTCGTCCCAATCGGCGGCGAGGGTAGATAAAGCGGATCAGCGTGGTGTTGATGCTGGTGACGGCGGCGGCACCGACCCCTTGTAACGTGCGTGCGGCCACCAATCCCCCGAACGACGAGGCAAAAACACACCCCAGCGAGGCGATGGTAAAGAGTGAAAGTCCGAAGACATAGACTCGGCGACACCCCACGCGATTGGCAATGGCCGAAAACGAAAGCATGGTCATGACGGTGGCCAGCTGGTAGGCCGTAACCACCCAGATGGAGTGTGACTCCGAAACCGAGAACTCACGGGCGATGGTCGGCAGGGCGACATTGACGATCGAGGCATCCAACACCGAAAGGCCGACACCAAAGGCTACGGCCAAAATCGCCCAAAGCCTTCGAGGCATGGGGACTCCGTCGGAAATTATGGGAGACGCGGAAGACGTACCGGAGAATGGTTAAAGTTTCACCTTGAGTATTGCTTTGCGTACCGACCCCTCGCCTACGAGCGGAGCATGGGCATCCTCGGGGAGGAGGATCGTGAATTGACCCGGAAGCAAGCGATAGTAGAGCTGGGGTTGATCCTCAAAAAACTGAATATCGCGCTCCGTGTCGAAGGGCTCGCAGGGTTGATGCAGCTCGGTGCGGGGGCTCCAACCGAAAGACTCCTCGCCACGCAGAAGCACCTGCACATCGAGGTAGGCATTGTGTACCTCAAGGCGGGCCTCTTCAGGCTGCTTGAGCGACGTGTCGGCCAGATTCAGAAAGATCCGATCGCCGTCGATTTCATAGCGACCCGGCTCCAGATGCATCAGGTCGAATTCACGAAGCGCGGCAAAAGCCTGCTCCAGGCGAGGATGGATCCCGAAGTAGCGGGCGGCTTGCGATAAAGAATCGAGTATCATAGGACGATCAATTAAAAATTCCTAACGCTTAAAGGTAACGACCACGGGCAGGTGATCCGAATAATCAAGTTCGGGGGTGCGGTAATCGACCACCTCGAACGT
This sequence comes from uncultured Alistipes sp., assembly GCA_904502075.1. GTDB lineage: Bacteria > Bacteroidota > Bacteroidia > Bacteroidales > Rikenellaceae > Alistipes. The sequence goes on along the minus strand of CAJGDL010000031.1, from coordinate 4,230 downwards.
GGGGTCAAGCATCACATAATCGATGCGAAGCACGTTGCGGAAGCCGTTGAACGTATACGAGAAGCCGCGTCCAGCCTCCGAGAAGGCATCCTGCCGATTGCCACGCATCCGACGATAGACGTAGGAGACCGGCGTGTCGTTGAAATCGCCGCAGAGCACGACCCGATAGGGCGACTCCCCCACTACGCGGGCGATCGTATCGGCTTGAGAGGCTCGCAGCAAGCTGTTGTCTGTGTAGCGCACTAAGATCGAGCGCACCTTCTCCTCGCGGGCTGTATCCTGCAGGAAACTATCGGCCGTAAGGAACTCCCGATCCTCATTGGTAATGGAGGTGGAGTTTAGGTGGCAATTGAAGACACGCACCGTATCCTCACCGATCAGGAGGTCGGCCCAGACAGAGCGCAGGGCCGGTATATCGCGACGGGTACGCCCCGAACGAAGGATCCGATAGCGCGAATAGATCGCCTGCGAAGTGATGGTATCGCCCGTCGTGGAGAAGTAACTACGCCCAGCAGCCGCCTCGAAGAGCGAATCAACCAGGGCACGCGACCCCTGCCCCGTGTTCGGAGTGAACTCTTGAAAGCAGACCACATCGGGGGTTTCGCGCCCGACCCAGGCCAACAGGCTGTCGCGATTAGTCTCTCCGTCGGGGCCATAGAATTGGCGCACATTGTAGCTAATCACCTTCACGCTTCCCCGCTCACGCGGAGGCACCCCCCGGTCACTACGAATCGGCAACTGGAGAAAGAGGTCGAGTCGGAAGGTGGCAATCGAGAGCAAAAGCAGTGGCACAATCACCCACAGCCATCGCCAACGAATGATCCAATAGAGAACCACGCACAGGGTCAGCAGATAGATCGCAGGGGCAAGCAATCCGAGCACCGGGAGGAGTCGGCCTTCGGGCACAAAGCAGGGCACCAGAAGGGCCAGGAAGAGTCCGAGCGAAGCAATTCCAGTAAGCACGGCTGCCAAAGAGTCGAAAATCATGCCAAAGAGGCCTCGACGATCGGAGGCCGCCGAGTGCACGCTGCGTATTTCGTTGCGATAGTATTCAGCCATGGAGCCTTGGGTAAGGTTTTAATAGTAGATTTCGCGACGTTTTTTCCAATAGTAGAGCAACATCCAGCCCCAAAGCATCCCCCCCAAGTGGGCAAAGTGAGCTACACCGGGCTGACGACCCGACATCCCGAAGAAGAGTTCAATCAAACCATAGATCACCACAAACCACTTGGCCTTCATCGGAATCGGAGGGATGACGAGCATGATCACAGCGTTGGGATGCATCACACCGAAGGCGAGCAAAAGACCGAAGACCGCTCCCGAAGCCCCCACCGTGGGCACTTGCAACAAAGCGCGGGCCTGGAGGCTCATGGCTCCATAGGTACGCACGGCATGGCCATACTCCAACCATCCGATACCCAACTGAAGGAGTGCCGCCCCGATACCGCAAACAAGGTAGTAGGTCAAAAAACGCTTGCTACCAATCTCCGCCTCCAAGGTACGACCGAACATCCACAGGGCCAACATATTGAAGAAGAGGTGTTCCAACCCCCCGTGCAGGAACATATAGCTGACCACCTGAAACGAATGGAAGAGGGGGCTCTCGGGGTTAAAGAGGGCCAAGTAGGCGATAATTTCGTTCCCTATGGGCAACAACTCCGTGGCCAAAAGGGCTACGCAGTTGGCAATGATCAAGTTCTTAACCACAGGAGGGGTCTGAAAATAGTTTGATCTGAGCATATTCTTCTTTATTTACAAGGCAAAAATACAAATTTAAAAGGATTAAAATGCTTCTCGGATTCGGAAATAGAACCTTTAGGAGAAGATTTCTTTGAGTTGTTGGGTCGAGATCTCGCAGACCACCCGCTTACCGCGCGGCGTAAAGGAGCGTTCACGGCAGGCGGCCAGGCGATCGAGCAGGAGCCTCAACTCCTCTTCGCGCAGAGGTGTAGAGAGGGGCCGTGCCCCGGCGGCAGCCATCGTGGCGGCCAGGCGTTCACGATGCACCTCCACCCCACTGGCCGGGGTCTCGAAGAGTTTCAACAACTCGTAAAGCAGGCGATCCAACTCCTCAGAGAGCATATCGGCCGGAATCCCCTTAACCTCCAAGGCCCCTCCGCCACAAAGTTCCAAATCGAAACCCAAGGCGACAAAATCGACCAGATTCTCCTCCAGGAGGGCATACTCGCGCTCCGAGAGCACCAATCGCTCGGGAAACAAGAGCTGCTGACTGACAGCCGAACCGCTTTGCAGCAGCGCAAGGTACTCCTCATAGAGGATACACTCGCGGGCACGTCGCAGATCCACCGCCACGAGTCCGCCGCCGCAAAGAGCCACGGCGTAGCCACCGGCCAACGAAAGAGCGTTCCCGAAATCGAAGAGATCGGTGGTGGGCAACGAGACCTGGGTGGCCGACTCCTGCTCCGAGCCGACAAAGTCGAAGTTGCTCTCCGAAGCGAACTCCTCGTCCCAACCGCGCGAAGCGAACTCCTCGACGGCAAATTCCGAAGGGATCGGCCGCGAGGCAGGGGGATTGAACGAGGCAGCCACATCGGCCACACCGCGTGGCTCGGAGGGGGCCTCCGCCGCATCATACCCCTCCAAGAAGGGGTTGTAGTTCAGATCGGAACGCGAAGGGGGCTCCTGATAGAAGGCCGTGCGATCGGCCACCGGAATCTCCACCTTGCCCTCGTCGTTGAAATCCATCATCGGGATGGCACCCGTCTTACCGAGAGTCTCGCGCACCGCAGCATTCAGAATCTGCCATACGGCCTCCTCGTCGGCAAACTTGACCTCGGTCTTTTGCGGATGCACATTCACATCCACTCGCTCGGGGTCAATCTCGAAGTAGAGGAAGCAGGCGGGAAAGCTCCCCTCGGGGATCAGCTTCTCGTAGGCACGCATCAACGCCTTCTGGAAGTAGGGCGAACGGAAATAGCGACCATTGACAAAGAGGTATTGGTCGGGCTTGGTCTTCTTGGCCGCCTCGGGGCGACCCACAAAACCGCGGATCTTCACGATCGAGGTATCGGCCTCTACCTCCAGGAGGTTGTGGCGGATCGCTGGGCCCACCACCTCCACAATACGGTTCGGGAGGGTTGTGGCCTCGAGGTGATAAACCGGGGCGTCGTTGTTATAGAGGTCGAAGCGCACCTGCGGATTGCAGAGGGCCACACGCTGAAACTCGGTCTTGATGTGGGTGGCCGAGACGGTCGACTTCTCCATGAAGCGACGACGAGCCGGCACATTATAGAAGAGGTTGCGCACCATGAACTGCGACCCCACGGGGGCCGCCACAGCCTTTTGCGAGACAAACTCTCCGCCGTTGATCTCCGTAAGGGTACCGAGCTCCTCGTCGGCCGTGCGCGAACGCAATTCCACCTGCGCCACCGCGGCAATCGAGGCCAAAGCCTCGCCTCGGAAGCCGAAGGTACGCAACTTGTAGATGTCGTCCACGGAGCGGATCTTGCTCGTGGCGTGGCGGTCGAAGGCCATGCGGGCATCGACGGGCGACATGCCGCAGCCGTTATCGACAATCTGAATCAGATCGCGCCCTCCATCGCGGAAGTTAACCATCACGCAGGTCGCACCGGCATCCACCGCATTCTCCATCATCTCCTTGACGACCGATGCGGGACGGTTGACCACCTCTCCGGCGGCAATCTGATTGGCTACCACCTCGGGTAGCAGTTGAATGCGGTTGCTCATGGCTCTTCTTGCAGGTTAATCATTCATGGTTTCGGGCTCCTCGTAGTCGTTGGGCACGATGGTGATGGGGGCCGAGGGGTCGAAATCGCCATAGTAGCTCTCCACGGTAACCGGCTTGCGCTTCACCTGGGTAAAGAGCGAGGTGAGGCCCGGAGCCAGGACGCCGAGCAGGAACAAAATGGCGACCAGGAGCATGACCATGCGCAGAACTTTCGAGCGACCCGCGTCACGCTCCTGCTCCTTGCGGGCGGCACGCGCCTCACGCTGTGTGCGGATGTACTTCCCGGGGACATACTCCTCGGCATCATCCAAACGGCGACCCGTCAGCTCGGCACGACGCAACTCACGCGCCTCCTTCTCGGGATCGAAGTAGCGCGGAATATAATTAAAGGCGTTTGCCCGCTTTTTGTATGGTGTAAACCAACCCATAATTTCAATTGTAAGGAGTTAGGAGCAAAAAATTCAAAATTCAAAATTCAAAATTATCTTTTCATAGAACTCCCATATTTCCTTAACCTCTTT